>CAYVXS010000766.1:0-1508 GCA_964454885.1 uncultured Pirellulales bacterium | reverse complement strand
GAGGTGAGCCCGTCTCCGGCTATGTCCTTTGCGAAGAAGAGTATAAAACCTGTGTTTTGGAGGACTAAGATTGTGGAAATTCAAAAGTCAAAATTATATTCGTTTCCACCGATAATCCGTGGCCACCGGAAAGGCTCTTCACTTGTTCTGGTTGTGATATCGCTTGTGATCTTGTCCTTTTTGGGAATAGGCATGTTGAAAGTCGCTTATGGAGTCAGGCATAGAGCCATCCAGACGAAAAACGAAGCGATTGCAATGCTCGCCGCTGAAGCGGGCTATGAAAAAGCGATTTTCTGGATGAGCCAGAATAAAGATATGCTCAGTGCGCTTCAGCAGGAGGACCCCGGTACAACCGGCGGTCTTAATTTACCCAGCGGTGATGCCAGTTACCAGGTAATGCTATATACATTTGCCGGCTATCGCCCGGTTTATAGAGTTTTGTCCACCGGTCATTGCGGTGAATTCTCAAGGGCGGTCGATGTTTTGGTCATCCAGGCGCTGAGCGGATGGGATATGGGTAAATGTGAAGTTCCGATCGGCACCAGCAGCACAGTCGAGGTATATTTCGCCGATGGAGAAATAATTGATATGCCGCTGCATATTAACGACCAGGGAGACACTCCGGATAAAATCGATATTCACGTGAGCGGCGATCCGCAGTTTATGCAAACAGTAGGGATGGGCGAATCAAGATATGCCAGTAGCGGCGGCGATAAGTACGGCTCGGTTCTGGAGCTGTTCGACAATGGAATTATTTTTGACCAGCCCGACAACAGAATAACGGATACGGGTACGGTCCAGAATAAGATAGACCGCTTTAGAGACAGTACGAGTGCGCAATGCAGGTTTTCACCGGTCGCAAATTCATCCGTTTCTAATCCGGAGGCTGCCGTTCAGCTCGAATTTTTTGTGGAGGACGGCGTCGGTAAAGTCCGTATCACAAATGATTGCACCGTTCATGGTAATTCGGCAGGTTCCTATGATTACAAAATAAAAGACGGCAGTGGCGGAACCATGTACGAAAAATACAATATTTACGGTTATCATTATATCCCGGACAACGCCGAAGCAACGGGCCAGAGAGAAGTTCTGTCGCTGGAAGAGACTTACGTCACTCAGGATTTCGGCGGTGTCGAGTCCAAACCGGGTGGACAGATTTATGTAGATGGTAATGTCGTTATAGGCGGTGACCTGTCCAGCCACGACGGGAGCCAGGTAGTAAAGGGCAAGATTTCCGTAGTGGCGACCGGTAATATCTGGATCGCCGATTCGATAGTGGTTGACGGCTCGCACGATGCCGACGGAAAACCGTCGGCGGATAATCCCAATATTCTCGGCCTGGTCGCTGAGGGCGTAATCAAGGTAATCGACCCGGGCTTGTCCAGCAGTTCAGGGGAGCCGAGCAGTATTTCCGGTCTTGAGTATGAACCAATTGGTTTGCAGGATGAAAGCAGTAGCGGCGACTATTGGGAATGGCAGCGTATAAAGGGAAAGTGGGTACAAGTTTA
>CAYVXS010000765.1:0-1512 GCA_964454885.1 uncultured Pirellulales bacterium | reverse complement strand
CGATTCGAATTCGTCTGGGTGGTGGATTTCCCGCTGTTCGAGTGGAACGCCGATGAAAACCGGTATGATTCGCTCCACCATCCGTTTACATGCCCTGTCGAGGAAGACCTGGGAAAACTCGAAACCGATCCGGCAAACATCCGTTCACAGGCATACGACATCGTCGTCAACGGCTCTGAAATAGGCGGGGGAAGTATCCGTATCCATAATCCGAAGGTTCAGCAAAAGGTTTTCGACCTGCTTAATATTTCAAGGAAGCAGGCGCAACTGAGATTCGGCTTCTTTCTAAAAGCCCTGGAATACGGTGCACCGCCGCACGGCGGGATCGCGTTCGGCCTCGACCGGCTCGTGATGCTGCTGACCGGTACAGAAAATATCCGCGATGTAATCGCTTTCCCAAAAACACAGCGAGGCCAGTGTCTTTTGACGGAAGCTCCGAGCGAAGTGGACGCCAAACAATTGAACGAGCTGAATCTGCGAGTGCAAAAACACTCACATGTAACCGAAGATAATCCGGAAGAACAACAGCAATAAAAGTGAGGTCGGGCTTTCGCCGATGCGAGTTCTCTTCTATTTTAAATCGGCGTAATTATGTCAGACCTGTAATTAATAAATGCTAACTGATTGTCCGGAGGGCAGAAAAATGTGGGGACAGATAGAAAACTGGAAAATAGCAGCTGGGGTAGTTGGTTTGCCGCTGCTTGTAGGATTTATCGGCCATTTTCTGGTCTATAAAATCTTACGAAAGTTTACCCTGGATTCCAAAAATAAAATCGATGATTCTCTGGTCCGGCACTGCTACAGACCGTTCCAGTGGATCATTGTTTTCATGGTGATTCGTATCGGATCCGTGGCAACACTGCCGGAGGAAACAGCGAAAAATCTAAATCACATTTTGGGTCTGATGCTCATCGCTTCCGTTTCATGGCTGCTGATTAAATTAGTCTATGTACTGGAAGATTATATTGTCAGGCGATTCGAAGTGAACGTCAAAGACAATCTCAGAGCACGAAAGATTCATACTCAGTTCAGGGTACTGAAACGAATCGTTATTATCACTGTTTGTATTATTTCACTTGCTCTGATTTTGATGACTTTCCCCAAAATCAGGGCACTCGGCACGACAATTCTCGCATCGGCGGGAATTATCGGTATTGTTATAGGCTTCGCGGCTCAGAAAACAATCGGGACATTTATCGCCGGATTGCAAATCGCCTTCACCCAGCCGATACGCGTCGATGATGTGGTTATTGTAGAAAATGAATGGGGTCGGATTGAAGAAATAACATTAACATACGTCGTAGTTAGAATCTGGGACCTCAGAAGACTTATAGTCCCGATTACGTACTTTATCGAAAAACCTTTCCAGAACTGGACGCGTGTCACCGCCGATATCCTGGGGACGGTCTTTCTTTACATGGACTATACGGTTCCCTTCGATGCCGTTCGAAAAGAGCTGCAACGCATCCTCAAGGCATCGGAATTGTGGGATAATAAGGTCTGTGTGCTGCA
>CAYVXS010000764.1:0-1515 GCA_964454885.1 uncultured Pirellulales bacterium | reverse complement strand
TCCCTAAATTTGCCAAGGAAATCAACCTAGATTCCATCAACTTCCATAAACTCCGAATAGAGAAGTTTTCGCCCCTCAAAGAAGTGGTTGAGTCAACTCCGGGCTACTATTACAATCGTATCGGCGGCTCTCTCTATTCAGACCGTTACGGGCACAAGGAACTCAAGCAAATCCGCAACCGTATCCGCTCATCGTTCTATGATTTGCCGCAGATTCTCCATATCGCAAAGAAAGCGTGGCAAGTCGGACTCTTCCGTGGACGCGATTTAACGGTTGCGCTGCCTAACTTACCTGTCCTCATGTACAGGTTGGCCAGACGAAAGAACCGAAAGAAAAGTCATATCCAAGCTCCCCAGAGGGGAACTCAGTATGGTCGATGTCCTTGACAAATTCTGTCTGATGGTGATATTAGTACAATACAATGGAAGATCTAAAATAGTTCTCTGATCATCCAAATCCGGCGATCTCCACTCATCTAACTTCATAACTGAGTAACTTGGGCTAAGAATTCTGGTTATAAGATAATGGATGAAAAGGTGGAATCAAGATTGTTTTGTTGCTAAGGGAGTTGGGACACGAGTGTCATTATGTCTCTGAAGTTCCTGAGCTTTCCTCGGCAGATTTCTTGGCTTCTTCCAGATAAGCCATGGCATAATCTATCATTTTTTTTATTATACTTAACACAGATTTTATATCTACCCTTTTATGACTATATCTATGTGATATTCTTAGAAGTCCTGCATCGTTGTCACACACAAAATCATAACGTCCATGAGACCAGACTATGCCTGTTTTTCCTATTCCATCCTCTTTGCCGTGATGTTTTATGTGTAGTCTTATACGCATATTTTCCATCACTTTTTTGAGATCAAATTCAACATTAACACCGATGGTGAGTGTTATTGAAGGACTTCTGACATCATTGTATGCAAATAGTTCTTCTGATGTAAGACCTTCGTTGGATTCAATATATAAATCGTTTAAATAGGTGACTAATTCGTCAGGATTAGCGGCCGTTTTTGGAATCCCCTTGTCGATTGACTGATAAATCTTGGTAAGAGTCTGGATGGCATCATCTATTATCATAATCCATGAGAAATTAACTTTTCCTTAACTATTACTGCAATTACAAAGTAACTATCTAAATTAAAAGAATTATAACAAATAGTTCAGCATTTAATACAAGAAAAGATTTCCCATTTCCGAGTACATATTGGTAAGGTTTTCGGTTAGTCTGAATTAACCAACTTGCCCACATCAGCTTTCGTGGCATACCTACAACCAATTTACAACTAAAAAACTAATATCTCTCGATTTTTATAAAATACTCATTTCGTAACTACTTATATATCAATAACATAAAAAGTCGAAAAATATGAAAACATTTCAAATGACCGTTGTCAAATCATGCCTTTATAAAAGTCATACAAAGTGATATGAGAAAAAAGAGCTGACAACTTTTTTCTTCTGCCAGCTCTTTCACACATATTGTGCAATGAGGTTTATGGTGTGACG
>CAYVXS010000763.1:0-1517 GCA_964454885.1 uncultured Pirellulales bacterium | reverse complement strand
GAACATTTGTTGGCGGAGCAGTGATAACAGACGGAGGTAACTTAAAAGCAAAATACGTTATCCATGCGGTCGGGCCCTGCATGGGCGAAGGTAATGAAGACCAAAAGCTGAAAAACGCCACACTAAACTCATTGAAACTCGCAGACCAAAATAATATCAAAAGCATTTCCTTTCCGGCAATCAGCACAGGCATATTCGGTTACCCGATTGACAGGTGTGCGAAAATAATGCTCGATACATCAATCGAACATATAAAGGGATCTACCGGTCTGGAAAAGATTGTTTTTTGCCTTTTTGGGCAGGATAATTACAAAGTCTTTGAAGAAAGGCTCAAAGAGATAATTCGGATTCATAAAACATAGTAAAATTTCGCTAAATATTTAATACGATTGAAATTATCGGGTGAATCGAGTATCTTGACTATATTAAGAACATTAAATCCAAGGGAAAAAGTCAAGAACCATATTAAAAAGGCGACATAATGGAGACGAGATTCAATGTTTTTGAAATTCTCCAAATAGCCGAGAAAATCGAACATAACGGAGCCAAGTTTTATCTTAAAACTGCGGAATTGTTTGACGATCCGGAATTTCGCGACATCTGCTACAGACTGGCGAGCTGGAAAGCCAGACATGAAAAAATCCTCGCCCAGAGGAGGAAAAGATTCTCAGAAAAAACCGGCGAATTCGGGACATTTGATCCGAATAACTATGTCCTCTCCAATCCGCATGTAATGGCGGGCCTTGCTGTCTTTGCCACCAAAACAGGCTCCTTTAAAGGTCCTCTCGGAAAGGAAAATATTAAGGATATATTCAAAGATGCAATAAACAGGGCAAAGGAAGCTATAGTGTTTTATAATGGCTTAAAAGGTTTTGCCCGGGACCCGGCCACCAAGGATACGATTGATCAAATCATTAAAGAAGAACATCGCCACATTCGACTGCTGACAGAACAATTGTAAAACCAGCAGTCACCTTAGTAAAACATTCTCATCGCAGCTTTAGACTGTTACTGCTAATGGCATTGGGCTTTTAAGCCCCGATCTGCTATCGGCAACGTATCAACTGATTTTGGCTGAACCGGATATGCGGCAGATTCGTTTTTAAATCCTCTATGAACCGCAAGCCATCTTCCCAGTACCCGGCCGTTGGTTTTATATTCGGATTGAAACCGGTAAAATAACGATTCATACAGCCGATCAGAACTTCACGGAGATATTTACTAACCATCGAAGCCAGAGACACGGGCAAATATTGCTGATCGGCACTAACCACAAAATGCACACGCATACCCCCACTGTTTGTCTGCAAATCATAACTGCTGACCGTTGGACTTTCACGGACAATGCTCAAACTCATATCCGGAAACATCCTTTGAAGGTTTTGGCGATAATGCATTCGACCGCCCTGCCTGTCTATTACTATGTGCAAATTTTCACCGGGAAAATTATTATAAGCGGACTGTATAAGTTGCGAGATAGCGGTAAAAAGCACTTTGGCCTTGTTCTTTACATTGCT
>CAYVXS010000762.1:0-1526 GCA_964454885.1 uncultured Pirellulales bacterium | reverse complement strand
AGTTCTGCACGGTAAAAAAAAACGTATCAGTATCTTCAACGGAGTTCGGGCGACAGCCGTCAAAAATAAAATTATGGTTGCCGGTAAGAAATTCCATTTAATCGGTGCCGGTGGTATAGGGATGAGCGGCCTGGCGGCGCTGCTGATGAAAAACAACGCAATTGTAACAGGCTCGGACCAGACATCAACAAATGTAACTCAAGGTCTTTGCCGGCTCGGAGCCGACATAATGATCGGTCACAATACCGAAAATCTTGACTCCGAGACGGATGCTGTTGTTATTTCGGCGGCGATAAAAGAAGATAATCCCGAGCTTCAAATCGCCCGGCAAAGAGGCTGCATCATCTACAAGTATGCCGAGATGCTGGGCGAATTAATGAGTTTTTACGAAGGTATTGCCGTTGCCGGCACACACGGCAAAAGTACGACAAGCGGCTGGCTTACCTACCTGTTAAAACAGGCTGGGATTGATGTGAATTTTATCATTGGGGCGGAAATAAGCCAGTTAGGATGCTCTTCAGGTGTCGCGGACAGTATTTATTTCGTCGCAGAGGCCTGTGAATACGACAGGAGCTTTTTGAACCTCAAGCCCAAAATCGCCTGTATCTTAAATATAGAACAGGACCATCTGGATTACTACAAAGACGAAGAAGAAATCGTCGAGACCTTCGGGGAATTCGCCGGAGGTACAAAATCCGGCGGTATCGTAATCGCCAACGGCCTGGATGCAAATGTGGCTAAAGTTGTCAGCCGTCTTAAAGACAATGTGAGTTGCGAAACTTTCGGGCTGGATGAAAACTGCAATTTTTACGCCGATAATATTTCGTTTGAAGACGGTCTTTTTGCCTTTGATGTATATCACAACAACCAGCTTATGGGCAGGACAAACATTTCCCTGCCGGGCAGACATAATATTCAAAACGCTTTGGCAGTGGTAGCTATGGCGGTTAATCTCGGTCTGGAACCTGAACGGGTTCTCAATCTTTTAGGCGGTTTTACAGGAATGGACCGACGTTTGATGTTAAAGGGCCGATTCGGGAATATTACCGTCCTGGACGATTACGCCCATCACCCCACGGAAATCAGGGCGTCGCTGGCGGCGCTTAGACAAAAGTACCAGCCGAAGCGGCTCTGGTGCGTTTTCCAGCCGCATCAATACAGCAGAACAAGATTTTTACTTGATGATTTTACTGAAAGCTTTAAGCTTGCCGATGTAACAATTGTGCCGGAAATTTATTTCGTACGGGATTCTCTTTCGGCCAAACAGCAAATTAACTCCCGGATACTGGTCGAGCGTATGCAGGCCAGGGGAACCGAGGCGTTGTTTATCGATGGCTTTGGGGCCATTTGTGATTATCTTAAGAAAAATGTCGGCCCCGGCGATGTTGTGGTAACTATGGGCGCAGGTGATATTTGGAAAGTAGCGGATGAGTATATTCAGTGGTTTAGAAGAAATAGTTGAAACCGATTATCCTTTGGCCAAGCAGACATGGTACGGCCTTGGCGGGCCCGCCGATTATTTTATC
>CAYVXS010000761.1:0-1528 GCA_964454885.1 uncultured Pirellulales bacterium | reverse complement strand
ATAAAGAGTTGTGTAAAATATAATCGGTTAAGGCAATAGGATGGCACGGGAATTGCTCGTTAATTATAGAAGTTTGAAAAAGAAAATCTATAAAGTCTTTGTGAAAAGGTCGGAAACTTATGGCAATAGAATCGACAGCAAGCACAGCAAGCGATATCCAGATGGATTATATGAAGCTTCTGGTTGTCCAGTTGCAAAACCAGAATCCGCTGGAACCTTTGGACAACAATGAAATGGCATCGCAGTTGGCTCAATTCTCGGAGCTTTCACAGCTTGAGACGATGAATTCGAGTTTTACGAAAGTGCTTGAAGCTGCAGAACGTACCTATGCCAGTTCGTTAATAGGAAAAGAAATATCTTTCGCAGCGGAAAACGAGGAAGGTACTTCTGATATCGTAAGCGGGACGGTCGAGCAGGTCGTCAATGATTACGAAGGAGAAGTTGTATTACTTTCGGGAAACTATGTTGTTAGCCTGGAAGATGTATTATCCGTTAAAAATTAAAAATGAGAATGAGAATCTCGTTGTAAGGAGAAATAAAAATGAGTTTTACATTATCAGCAGGAGTTACCGGTTTACAGGCCCACCAAAAAATGCTCGATATAGCCGGTAACAATCTTGCCAACGTCAATACGACTGCTTTTAAGGCAAGCAGGATAACATTTTCGGAGTTGCTGAGCGAGACGATCAAAAAGGCGTCTCAGCCTACATCTGGAGTCGGCGGTACAAATCCCCAGCAGATGGGCAGCGGCGTTGGGATTTCAGGTATTTCTCCCAATATGACTCAGGGAAATATTGTTAATACCGGTAACCCCCTGGATATGGCCCTTGAAGGAGAAGGTTATTTCGTATTAAGCGACGGCCAGCAGAACATATATACACGCTCCGGTTCTTTCGCCGTGGATGCGGATTCGAACCTTGTCGATCCATCGACCGGATATCATGTACAGCGTATCGGCTCGGAAGGTGAAATTGACGGCTTTCAGACCCCGGGAGTAAGTGATATTCACGTTCCTTACGATGTTGCCATGCCGGCAAAGGAGACAACAGAAATAGTTGTCTCCGGTAACCTCAGCGCCGACGCGGCATTTGATGTAACAAGAACTCAGGTTATCAGCTCGAATATCGCATATACCTGTAATAACGGCATTACGGCGACAGAAACAACATTATTCAGCGATCTCGACCAGTGCAGTGGAACATTTACTGCAGGTAATATTACCATTGACGGTTACGATAAAGATGGTACAGATTTTGACTCGGGATTAACCTTTGCTGTAGATGCAACAACAACACTTGGCGATTTTATTAATCATCTCAATACAAATGTGCTTGACGGTTCAACTGCCTCGCTGGTCAACGGGCAAATAAGAATAACAGATGATACAAGCGGTTACAGTAAAACCGATATGACCATGTCGTATTCCAATACTTCCCTGACAATGCCGGCATATTTTGAACTTTCCACTGTCGGGGGTGAAGAAGTAAAAAGTATTAATATTTCAACTTATGATGCTCAGGGTGGTAAA
>CAYVXS010000760.1:0-1528 GCA_964454885.1 uncultured Pirellulales bacterium | reverse complement strand
ACTTATTCCGGGAAGTTCGGTACAGGGAATTAGCCGAAATATTTTTGCCTATCCTTGTTGAGATGGTTATTCTAATTTACCGACGGAGATGTCCTTCGAGCCGCTCTTTAAATCGGTCATTTGGATCAATTGGTATCGGTTTAGCTGGGTTCATCTGCTCGATTTGCTGTTGCGACAGGATGGTCGGGTGAATCAGTATTAACGGCGTATATTCATCCGTGATTTTATATTGACTTCGGAAAACTCCACCAATAAGCGGCAGGTCACCAAGTATCGGAGTCCTGGATTTTCCACTGGTTGTTCGAGTTATTTTTTCGCCGCGTATCAGTAGTGTTTCTCTATCTTCAACTATGACGCGGAAGGCATATTGAGAATTCGCCGTTATAGGAACAAGTTGTTTAAACTCGCCGTCGATTTTTTGCTTTTGAAATTCTACGAGATTGTTGAACTTGATGTCGAGATCAAGCTGGATGTTCTTTCTGTCTTTCGTTAATTCCGGCGTAAGTGTAATAAAGCTGCCGGTTTCTAATATCTCGGTTATTGGTTTTTGGCCTGCTTCATTTGCTTTTTGAGGGGATTTGAGGGCATAATATTGTTTATCGGAGATAAGAACATTCGCCTGTTTGCCGTTGAAAGCAATGAATCGGGCCGGAGTAAGCATTTTGATATCCTTGCGAGCCGCTGCAACCTTGAGAAGCAGATCGGCGTTTAGCTTGTCGATTTCGAAGGTGGCCAAATTGCCGGTATTATAAGTGAGATATTCCTTCCATTTACTAACGCTTTGTAACGATCTATTATCCAGACTTACGAATTCGAGAAATTCATCGCTTGCCTTTATAATCTTCATCTCAATCATAATATGATTACTTAATTCCGGCTCATTCGGCTCCGTTTCGGTTGATTCGGCCTGTTTTTTAATTTTGTCACGGTTTTTGGGAAACGTCACGTCTGGATGCTCGATGTATTCTTCGCCGGAGGATGAACGTATGGAATTCAGGAATTTTTGAATCTTTTCATGGACCTGTACACCCTGAGAGATAGCGAGCTTCTTCGGCTGTTGAATGGGAAAAGAATAAATCGTTCCAGGGGCTTTGTTATTGTTGTCATACCAGCTATCCGGCTCGACGTTCTCTTTGATTCGAAGGATCAGATTATTCACATCATCGGCAGTCCCGGCCAAATCCGATATGTCGTATACGCGTGTAACCGGCTTACCGGTCGATTGTTGTTTTTGCATCTCCAGCGGAGGTGTGCCGTAGCTGCTGCCGCCCATACCGCCGAATCCAGGAGGCGGGTCGCCCTGTCCGTATCCGTAACCGAATCCGCCCATCATGGCCGGGGGAGGATTTCTTTCGAGACCAAGCTGCTCGGTTTGCTCAGGCGAAAGAATGGACGGCTTGATTAAAATAATCAGCCTCTTTTTCTCCGAAGTCCTCTCGGAGTTGTCGGTGGTCGTTTCAGCGGAAGTTAATTTCTTTTTCTCGTATATCGTGATTGGTCCGCCGTCGAGAAGCAATGTTTTGCCGTC
>CAYVXS010000759.1:0-1532 GCA_964454885.1 uncultured Pirellulales bacterium | reverse complement strand
ATACTCTTTTGCTGCGCAGCTCGAATAATTCCCTATTATGCAGCCGGCCAAGCTCAAGCTCTACATCGCCAGGATTCCATAATTTCCCTATCGCCTGATTTGCTTTTTCTATTGTTACATTATTTTTGTCGCTCGAAGCAACTAACAGCATATCAGCCTGCCCGCTGCGTCCGAGTTTTTCCTGCAGCCATTGTAAAGGTACAAAAGCATTCAAAGGAGCAACCTGGTTCGACCGCAGGCTAAAGCGTCCGAATTCCGATTCGCCCGCAATTGCGCCGACTTTCAAACGAAAAGCCGTGGACAAATCCGAATCAGGTGTCAAAGGCGCATCCCTGGCCATCATACTCGGCTTCTCAATTCGCAACACCACCTCATCGCCGGGCGCGACATCCAGTCTCGCAGACAATGATTTATTTAATACAACCACTCCATCTACTGATGATGCAGTTTCCGAGGTAAATGGATTTTGTCCGGTTCCAATTACGTAAAATCGTTCATCGACGCCAAGCACTTCCACCTGGTTGGCCCGCCTGGAACCATCATTGTTTGTCACCAATCCGCGAACCTGGAGAACTGGTGCCGTGTCGGTTTTAAGCTCCTTCGATATTTTGTCGGATAAATCCGTCGTAAAAAATCTTTTCTGAGGCATAATGGCGAACTCCGTTCCGCCTAACCGGGTATTGACCATCATTAAAAGACTATGACGGACGGAATCGCCGACGAACAGAGCACCGGTTAATATAGAGGTGCTGACACAGACGGCCAATAAGACGCCGAGATTCGTCCTCCAGTAAAAAACAAGGCTCTTTTTAGCAAGTTTGAACAAGCTCATTGCCTTCTCCGTTCCTGCAATAAACCATCGTTCAATTCCGATACCGGACCGATGCGCTTTGCGAACTCGAACGAATGCGTTACGACGATTAATGTCACTTTCTCACTACCATTCAATTCGACGAGTAAATCCGCTATTTTTTCCGAGGCTGCTCTGTCTAATGAGCCGGTCGGTTCATCGGCAAGCAGCAGCCCGGGCTTATTAATCAGCGCCCTGACAACCGCCACACGCTGTCTTTGTCCGCCGGAAAGCTCACCGGGGCGATACTGTAAGAAATCTTTCAGTCCGACACGTTCCAAAAGAGACGCAGCCCTGTCCCGGGCTTCTTTTCCCGAAATGCCGCCTTTACCGGCAAGTGTAGGCACCAGAACATTTTCGAGCACTGTGCACTGCGGCAAAAGATGATGCAATTGAAAGACAAAACCTATCCGAAGATTTCTCACCTTAGCAAGCTCTTTATCATCGAGCTTTGCAAGGTCCTGTCCATCCAGGAGTACTTGTCCCTGTGTCGGACGATCCAGCGCGCCGATAATATTAAGCAGCGTGCTTTTGCCGCTTCCCGACGGCCCTACAATCACCAGCGACCGGCCGCTGTCGAGCTTAAAAGTGATGTCCTTTAAAACACAAACACTGCCGGTGTCACTTGGTGAATCATAATTTTTTGCAACATGAACAAGCTCAAGCATGATAATCCTTCCTG
>CAYVXS010000758.1:1215-1541 GCA_964454885.1 uncultured Pirellulales bacterium | reverse complement strand
GCGGCAACCGTGGTGTGGGGGAGATGCTTACAGTGGAAACACAATGGGAAGCTAAGCCGGCGCATCTGGTATCAATTCGAGATATCACCGACCGCAATAAAGCAAAAAACAAATTAAAGAAACATAAGCACAAACCGGAGAAGTTCCACACTGCAGCGGCTGGACGGGAACCGATGCTGATGGATATCAAAAAACAAGATATATAAAGTATAAGGAAAGATTATAGAAATTTAAAATTGACGGTACATAGGGAGGATTAAAGCTATGGAACAAGCGGAAATACTAATTGTTGAGGATGAAGCCATTGTCGCCAAGGACCTGCAAAA
>CAYVXS010000758.1:0-1205 GCA_964454885.1 uncultured Pirellulales bacterium | reverse complement strand
TAACGTGCCTGCCGCCGTTTCTACCGGCCTGGAAGCTATTGGAGCCGTTGAGAAGAAAAAACCAGATTTAATTCTTATGGATATTGTGCTGGAAGGCAAATTGGATGGTATTGAAACCGCCGAACAGATTTGTTCCCGTTTTGATGTCCCCGTTGTTTATCTTACTGCTTATGCCGACTATAAGACCGTGGAGCGGGCAAAAATTACAGACCCATTTGGCTATATAGTCAAGCCGTTCGAGGACGGACAGTTAAAAGCTGTTATAGAAATGGCGGTTTACAAGATTCAATTGGACGACAAGCTGATGGAAAGTGAAGGATGGCTTTCCACCACACTGAAAAGCATAGGCGACGGCATAATAGCTACGAACGAAAAGGGATTAATAAAATTTGTGAATGTTGTCGCACGGGAACTTACAGGCTGCGGTCAGGAAGAGTTGGTGGGAAAACCGTTAAAATATATTTTCACCGCTATAAACGAGCATACTAAGGAAGAAATCGAAAGCCCTGTCGAAAAGGTAATCCAGGGCAATGTTATCGTTGAAATGTCAAATCACACAATACTGCTGTGTAAAGACGGAAGAAGGATACCTATAAATCATAGTGCCGCTCCTATACGGGATGATAACAATATTATAATCGGTGTAGTTTTAGTTCTGCGTGATATAACCGACCGAAAGAAGATTGAAGACGAACTCGAAGAATCGCTCGGCCAAAAAGAAGTGCTTCTGCGTGAGCTTCATCACAGGGTCAAAAACAATATGCAGGTAATTTCGAGCCTATTGCGGCTGCAATCAGAACCGCTTGATGATAAGAAAATTGTAGAAATTTTCAGGGAATGTCAGAACAGAATCCAGGCAATGGCCCTTATCCATGAAAAATTCTATCGTTCCAAAGACTTATCAAATATAGATTTCGAAACATACGTTAGAGACCTGGTAAAAACTCTGACTCAATCTCATGGTGTTTCTGAAGATAAATTCACAATAGATATAGACATGAAAAATGTTTCGCTGGGAATCAATGCCGCTATTTCCTGCGGTCTGATTATCAATGAGTTGGTAGCGAATTCTCTCAAGTACGCTTTCCCTCAGAATGTAAAGGGGAATATCAGCGTTTCTATGCTGCCGGTCGGGGGAGACCTTGTTGAGATGATAGTCAGTGATGATGGCATCGGTTTTCCTGCCGAACTGGATTTTCGAAAAA
>CAYVXS010000757.1:0-1542 GCA_964454885.1 uncultured Pirellulales bacterium | reverse complement strand
AAATCGGCCGCGTCAACATCACAGTCGGCCAATACAGCTTTATCGGCAAGTGCCGCAAGTGCAGCGACAATACTTGTCTTGCCGGTCCCGCCTTTACCGCTTATAACCACTAACTCTTTCATCGTTTTCCTTCAAGAAACGTTTACAACTCACATTTTACTTGATGCATCCTGGGCGGCTAAAACGATAGGATAAACCGTCGGGGCGGAAGTTAAGAGAGGATGCGTAGCCATTTGTAATGTCTCCAGCTCTGCAAAAGACATTCTTTTTTGAATGGCCACACCTATAAGGTTTATTATTTCGCCACACGATATTCCTCCGGCGACCTGTCCTCCCAATATGATTCCCGAATTTTTTGAAAATATTAATTTGGCCTTAATTTTGCTGGCTCCGGTTAATGTCGGAGGATGTTTATCTACTGCTTCCGAGTTGCCTACAACAATTTCAAAACCTTCTTTTTTAGCGGTGTTTTCCGTAAGGCCGGCGGAGCCTAATGCTTTCCCGTCGATACAGGTCGAGTAGATTTCGATTGTCCCTTTGTTCTCCCGAATAACTTTTAACTTATACAGATTTGCTCCCGCAATCCTTGCCTCGGCGGTTGCCGTTGAGGCAAGCATGACCGGTGCCTCTTTGTGAGTATAGAAATCCCTTTTTGCGGCACAATCTCCCACCGCAAATATATCCGGATCGATTGTGCGCATATATTCATCAACCCATATTCCTTTGCCTCTGCCCAAAATTAATTCGGCATCAGATGCGATTTTACTGTTGGGAATGCCTCCCGTTCCGAGGATGAGTGTATCAATATCAATTGTTGTGCCATCCGAAAACAGAACCTTTTCGACCTCTTCGCCGCCTGAAACTTCTTCGACTCTGGTGTTGGTTAAAACTTTAACATCACTTAATTTTAAAACTTCTTCAGCGATTTTTGAAAACTCGGGATCAAAAGAATTTGCAAGTATCTCAGGCAGCATTTCTACTAAATATACATTCAGTCCTTTTATTTTCGATATTTCATCAGCAAGCTCAACTCCAATGAAGCCGCCACCCAATATAAGAACGTTTTTCGCTTTTTTGACCTCTTCTATTAATTTTTTAAGATAAATCATATCTTTGTATATCTTATAAACGCCTTTTTTATCGATACCTTTTATCGGCGGTGTAATAGGCTCTGAGCCGGTAGCAAGAATCAGTTTCTCATAATTAAACTTGTTTTCTTTTTTGGTAGTTACGGTCTTTTCGGCTCGATCAATTTTCACCGCTTCGTCCACAATCACCTCAATATTATTTTTTTCCAGTGCCGCGTTTCCAAGCTTGTTTTGGTCAGGATCCTTCAGACTTGCAAACATATAGGGAATCCCACATGGAATTACGCCTTTATCTATACTTTTCATTACGGCAATTTTCTTCTCCGGATAATATTTTCGAGCTGTAACAGCGCTTATTATCCCCGCAGGTCCGGCACCTATCACTAAAACATCCACTTTTTTGTTCATAAGTAGTTCTCCGAATAATATCCGTATTAAGCTTTATCTCCTATTG
>CAYVXS010000756.1:0-1546 GCA_964454885.1 uncultured Pirellulales bacterium | reverse complement strand
CCCGAAAACTTTCTCGGTTACGCTGACTTCGACGATACATTCGATTCCGGCGCGCTTAAACGCCAGGGTGAAGCAACCGGTGACGAATTTATACATCACTACCAGCCGCATATAAAAGACTGGCGCCCCGGTGACCCAACCTGGAAAGACGGCAAAGGCAAAGGAATCATCGGTGCGCTCAACTACCTCGCCTCCAAAGGGATGAACAGCGTTTATTTCATGTGCTATAACATCGACGGCGGTGACGGCAAGGACGTCTGGATATGGACGAACCCGAACGAAAAATACCGGTTCGATTGCAGCAAGCTCGACCAGTGGGAGATCGTCTTTTCGCACATGGACACATTAGGTCTAATGCTGCACGTCATAACCCAGGAAACGGAAAACGACCAGGGGCTCGACGGCGGCGATCTCGGCCCGCAACGAAAACTTTATTACCGGGAGCTAATCGCCCGCTTTGCCCATCATCCGGCTTTGGTCTGGAATCTCGGCGAAGAAAATACCAATACCGACGAGCAGCGCAAGGCCTTCTGCCGATATATCAAAGAGCTTGATCCGTACGACCATCCGATTGTCTGTCATACGTTTCCCGGCAGATATGAAGAGGTTTATTCGCCACTGCTCGGATACGAATATTTCGACGGCCCTTCGTTACAGACTAATGATACCCATGCCCAGACTCTCAAATGGATTGAGAAATCCGCATCCGCAGGCAGGCCGTGGTTCGTTTGCCTGGATGAAATCGGCCCTGCCGATACCGGTGTCAAGCCGGATGCGAACGACTATTGGCACGACGAAGTCCGCTCGAAACATCTGTGGGGTAACCTGATGGCCGGCGGAGCGGGCTGTGAATGGTACTTCGGCTACAAGTTCGCCAATAACGACCTGAACTGCGAGGATTGGCGCAGCAGGGACCATCTATGGGACCTGACCCGATACGCCCTTGAATTTTTCCAACGGTATTTGCCTTTCACCGAAATGTCCGGCCATGATGAGCTGACTTCCGCCGAGGACGTTTATTGTTTCGCCAGGCCCGGTCAAATTTATGCGATTTATCTCCCGACCGGCGGAACGACGAATCTCAATCTATGCGATAACACCGGTACTTTCACAGTCCAATGGTACAACCCACGCACAGGCGGTTCGTTGCAGGCCGGCACAATAACCGAAATCACCGGCCCCGGCCCGACCTCTATCGGTAGCCCTCCGGCAGAACCCGACAAAGATTGGGTCGCTCTAATCAAGCTCAAATAAATCTGGCGAAGCTTGTACCATAGGTATCGCAGACGTAGCCAAATTTGCTGTATTATACTGTTATCAAAGAGCTTATGGCAAAATTGGGTTTGTTTTACATTTTCTTCTGCCTTCTGACTTCTGTGTCCTGTATTCTGTGTTCTGCCGCTATAAATTGGCTTTGTTTTGAATTTTTTTCTGAATCCATAATTTTCGGATTTAGGATTTAGAATTTCGGGCTTCCGGCCGGAGGCCGGCAATTGGCTTTGTTTTTCTGACCTCGGAAATCCCAAAATCACGCATATTTACTTGT
>CAYVXS010000755.1:1227-1553 GCA_964454885.1 uncultured Pirellulales bacterium | reverse complement strand
GACTTTCACATACATCTGCTATTGCCGCCAGAACTTCATCCTTGATTGTCGCATACTGTGCCTTCAAATCCAAAAGTGGGACATTCATCATAACTCCCGTTTGTATCGCATCCTGCATATTTGTTTCCTCAATTACGAATATCCATTCGGTAATCCAAATTCTGCCCAATTTGATAACTGAGCTTGTTAGTTTATAACTGTAAGGTTAAAATGTCAAAAGATTTGACAAAATTGTTTTCCTTTCTATTTGAAGATTGAAAATTAGATATTGACTATTTATCAATAATCGTATATCGGTTGTGGTTGCAAAACTCACAATGCAGGAT
>CAYVXS010000755.1:0-1217 GCA_964454885.1 uncultured Pirellulales bacterium | reverse complement strand
ATGATTGAAAATAAGATAATGTCTATGTACCATTATCATTCAATAACTGTTTATTAATACTACATGCAGGGATAATAAAATTGAAAATTCAAAAGCAAAAAAAAGGAAACAACCTGAATGTTCTGTTCACATGTATCGGCAGGCGCGTTTCACTACTCAACAGTTTTCGCCGGGCGGCGAAGCAATTGAAAATCAAGGAATCTTTTTTCGGTACGGACACCACCCAGTTAAGTCCCGCCCTGCAGTTATGTGACAAAGGCTTTCTGGTCAAGCCGATTAAACACCCCGGCTACATTAAACAACTGCTTTCCATTGTTAAAAATAACCGGGTAAAGCTGCTAATACCGACAGTTGATCTGGACCTGAAGCTATTGGCTCAGAATAATTCGAAATTCAAGGCTCTCGGCTGCCGTGTTCTTGTTTCTTCGCCGGAAGTGCTGGATATTTGCCAGGACAAAAGATTGACCTATCGCTTTTTGGTCAAAAACGGCTTCGATACACCGGTGACTATGAGCATTCGTTCGGCTCTTTCCGAAAGGAAAATCGACTGGCCCTGCTTCTTAAAACCCTGGGATGGATACGCCGGAAGAGGAAACGCCGTAGTGCATAACCAAAAAGAATTATCCTTTTATGCAAAAAAAATCCCGAATCCAATCTGCCAGGAGTACATCGAAGGCACCGAATTCACATGCGATGTATATTTAGATTTCGAAAAGACAGTCCGTTGTGTGGTTCCGAGAAAACGTATAGAAATCAGGGCCGGCGAAGTCAGCAAGTCACAGGTAGTCAAAGACAAACACATAATGAGCCTCGCTAAAAAACTGGTCGAGGCTCTCGGAGCCGGTCCCGGTCTGATTACATTGCAATTATTCCAGGATAAAAAAGGCAAGCTCAAGTTTACCGAGATAAATCCGCGATTCGGCGGCGGAGCACCCTTGTCTATTCAGGCCGGGGCGGATTTTCCTAAATGGATATTACAGGAGACACTCGGCAAAAATACAATTATCCGCTTCGACGGATTCAAAGACGGCCTTGTCATGCTCCGCTACGACAGCGAAGTCTGGCTCGAAAATCCGAAGCCAATAAAATCATAAAATTTGTCAATATCCTCAGAAGTTATCCGGTATCACTATTTGTCGGCATTAAAGTAATAAATCACCTTTTTCGACAACTTTCCAGAGAACTCCCGCCGGTTCGAAATCATATCCTCTCAGCAG
>CAYVXS010000754.1:0-1563 GCA_964454885.1 uncultured Pirellulales bacterium | reverse complement strand
GGAGTATCTTTCTCTATATCTTCGCTCGTCATATTCTCGGCATTGAGAATGAGTACTCGCATGATCTGCTCCGAAAGCTTTACGGCATTCTCGATTTCCTTGATTTTACCGCCGTCCACCCTGAAATAGCACAGAATGTATGTTCCTCTGCCTTTGCCCTTAATCTCATAGGCAAGCTTCCTGTCGTCCCATTTCTTTGTCGTGACAATCTCGGCCCCGGCTTTTTCCAGGATTGTTTTGATAGTATTATTGACACCGTCCCAGTCTGAGGCGGCCAGAGCCGAATCAATGAGAAACATCCCTTCGTATAATTTATTTTTTGTTACAGTTTCCAAAACGAGTTACCTCCGGCTAAACGCCATTTATCATATTTTTATTCTTTATTTTTTACTCTACGATATTTATTCCATATTACTGTTATATTTATTCATTGCCGTTTCGATCCCGTGTTCGATCCAGTACAATACGGCTTCCCGGGCTTTCGAAACAGCGGCATCCGTCATGGTTTTCTGTTCCCTGGTCGGCCTTCCGAGAACATATCCGACCTGGTCCCGGCCGGAATCGATCGTGCTGCCGATACCAACCCTGCAGCGGGCGAATCCGTTCGTGCCAAGCTTCTCTATAATATCAGCCAGGCCGTTATGACCGCCTGCCGAGCCTTTGGCCCTGAGACGAATCACACCGGGCTCGAGAGCCAGATCGTCGGTGACTATCATCAGGTTTTCGAGGCCGAGTTTATAAAATCCGGCCGCGGTTGCAACAACCTGGCCGCTGCGATTCATAAACTGCCACGGCTTTAACAATATTAACTTTTTACCTGCATATTCGCCCTCGCCGAGCCGGGCGCCGAATTTTCTCTTTTTGACTTTTATATTCAACAGCTCGGCCAGCGAGTCTATAACCTGAAATCCGGTATTATGACGCGTTTCAATATACTCGCTGCCGGGATTACCCAGGCCGACGACTATTTTCATATCGCCCATAGCCTGTTTGTGTCCGAACCGGATCATTTTTCTTCAGGAGTTTCTTCCTCCGGTTCCTTTTCTTCTCCGATAATTTCAGGAGTCGCAGGCATCTCTTCTTCCACCTGCTCGGTTGTCTTGGCGGCGGCGACCAGGTGACATGTCACCAGCAGCGTCTCCGGCGGGCTGACGAGCTTCACACCGTCCGGCAATGCTATATCTCCGGCGTGCAGGACATCGCCCACCTGAATTTCTTTGATCGAAACCACGATTGACTCGGGTATCTCCGTGGCTTTGCACTCGATTTCAAGATGGTCCGTATGTTCTTCTATAATACCGCCTTCGTGCGTGCCCTGGGCCGTACCTTTTAGCTCGATCGGAACGGTGACTTTAATGACTTCGGTCACATCGACCCGCATCAGGTCCGCGTGAATGATGTTTTTGCCGGAATAGTCGTACTGCAGCGCCTTTACAATCGTTTTTTCTTTCTTTTTGCCGATTTGTATGTCCACTAATCTATGTCCGTGATGGAGCCCTTCGACGAAGTTATGTTCGTCCAGCGATATCGCTATCGGCTGCTCCTTATGACCATAGACAATCG
>CAYVXS010000753.1:0-1570 GCA_964454885.1 uncultured Pirellulales bacterium | reverse complement strand
CGAGTCATAAAGCTCCACGCTGTCCGGTCCTATGATTGACCTGTATATGAAATATTTTGTGATTCCGGATGTGCTGGCCATACTCCATGTCAGCCCGAGGACATTATCCCCTACCGCGATACGTACATCGGTCGGGGCTTTGGGAGCCGCAGGCAGATCATTGATATTGAAGCTGGACGGTATATCATGGGTACATCCAATCCAGAGGGAAACAGCCAGAATTATTGTTATAGCAAATATTTTCTTCTTCATAACGCCCACCTTAAAAACTGAATTTTAATGTTAAGCCGACTTTAGACAGGCCGTTATCCATATCCATCGATAATTTGGGTATGTATGAATCGTATTTCCGGTTAGGGAAAAAGATCATCGCATCGAGAACGTTATAGCCCCAAACTCCAATCAGAACACCGAGGGAGACATTGCGGAATGTCTCGGCATTATAGGCCTTGTCCCTGACGCTGTTCAATTCCGCTTCCATAGCTTTTTTAGCCTCGATCGAACGCAGATCGTTGAACCTTGTCAGGGCATCGTGATAATCATCCCGCTTGTTGCGGAAATCCTCTTCAGCGATAATTGTCACCACTCCCGATGCCAGGGTGGCGACTGCGAACATAACACCCCTTGTCTTTTCATCTGCGTAAAACTGTCCCCATCCGGGTACAACCATTGAGCGCAGGAAGGCTTTAAAACGGGTTTTGGGGGCGAGTTTGATATTCACCTTGAGAGGTGATCCCCCTGTAAGAAAGAGGTCGGTTCTGTAAGTCTCATAACCGTCTCTGGTGGCAGTCAGCACATATTTCCCGACAAGCGGCTGGCTGAAAACCGTAGGTGTCACTCCGGCCAGTTGGAACTCGCCTTTAAGGCTGATCGTAGTACCGGGCGGATCGGAATTAACTTCAAGCACGGCGCCGGATTGAGACAGAAGCGGAGCCGTCATCAACAACACGAGTAAAATGCAAATCCTTATTCTCATCGTTCCCCCAACTTCCCTGTTATCATCAAATGTCGGTCAAATATAGTCCAGACTAAAGTAATTGGCAAGAAAAAACAACTACAATTAAGCTCAAGTCCGATAAACAGCTACAAAAATCAAAGTGGACTGATTATTCCCAAAATCGGAGACCACGAAGTATCAGCCAGCGAGCCAAAAAAGCCGCATATTTACTGGACAAACCGGTCAATGACGCATAAATTGCTTCCTGAGGACCACAGAACATGGCAGTGGGACTGCCAGACACCTCCGGGGTGCCCTTGTTTTCGTATGGCCACGGGATGCAAATTGAAAAAATGGTCATGAATTATTCGGGCCAGAAAATAACAAAATTAACAGCATTGCAGCTTTGGAGGGATTTATGCAGAAGTCCGAAGATGGAAAGCAGGAATTGGTGACAAATGCCATGTGTTGCCTAATTACTCTGTATGTTTGCCATCAAGAGAGAAAAAGACGAGATAGGGAAGCCAAAAAGACTTTGAGAAAATCAGAACAACTGGAGGGATAGAAAATGTGGTTATTAATAAATGGCATATTTGCTTTATATGTTCTGATCGATGGATTGAGTCGTAAGCT
>CAYVXS010000752.1:0-1571 GCA_964454885.1 uncultured Pirellulales bacterium | reverse complement strand
TGAGCATATTGTGCCTGAGTTGGTCGGCAACGAACGGCGGTTTCTGATCTCCGAGTTGTCCGGCGCATCCAATGTACTGGATAAGCTTGAAAAGCGTAAAATGATCACCGACAAGACTCTGGCTCGCAAAATCCTGACGCGCGTACAGGAACTGGAGAACCAGGGTTATCAGTTCGAAACCGCTGAAGCCAGTTTTGACCTGCTGATCAAAAAGCAGATGGGCACGTATGAACCGACATTCGACCTGCTGAAATATCATATCGATATTGAACGCAGCCCGTCCGGTCAAATGGTCACCGAAGCAACCGTTAAACTCCAGGTGGACGGTAAGACTGAGCATGTAGTTGCCGAAGGTGACGGCCCTGTCAATGCACTGGATAACGCCCTGCGGAAGGCTCTGGAGCCGTTCTATCCTGAAATCAAGACAATGAGTCTGATCGATTATAAAGTGCGTGTGGTGAATGCGAGAGCCGGTACCGCCGCCAAGGTGCGCGTCATCATCGAAAGCCGCGATTCGGATGGGCTGTGGGGCACGGTGGGAGTATCGGAGAATATTATCGAAGCAAGTTGGCATGCGCTGGTGGACAGCGTCGAATACAAACTCCTCAAGGACGGCGGCAAAATATAAATGCCAGTATAACTTAGAGCCTCTAACAAAATGCCGGGATGGAATTAATCCATTTCGGCTTTTTTTATCGACAAACTAAATTTCTCTATTGTGTAGTGGTAATTTCCCGAGGATCTGTGCCCTCTTCTATAGCCTGTATCTTCCGAACGCGTCGCAGGTGCCGTCCGGCTACAAAATCCGTTGTCAGCCAGGTTTCCACAATCTTACGTAACATCGTCGGTCCCAAGAGATCGCCGGAAAGACAAAGCACATTAGCATCATTGTGCTCGCGGGACAGTTTAGCGGCCAGTTCATCAAAGCACAAGGCCGCCCGGATTCCCTTGATCTTGTTAGCGGCAATACACATACCGATACCGGTACCGCATACCAGGATCGCCCGATCCGCTTTGTGTTCATTGACGGCAAGCGATGCAATATAAGCGGTATCCGGGTAATCAATGGGCTGATCGCTTGGACTTGATAAATCCACACATACCAAGCCCAACTGTGAGATAATCGCCTTGATCTGCTCAACAGCTTTGTGGCCCCGATGGTCATTTGCAATTGCAATTCTCATAGGATTTCGCTAACTCTCTGTCTGACTGCTTTTTCTATTTGTTCATAACACCGCTCGTACGTCTTTATCCCCATGCCAATGGGATCGGCGATGTCCCCGTTTTCATCCAACAGAAAACATTTGTCAGCCGCTTCCGGATAAAATTCGACGATTGTCTGTAAATGATTGCGACTCATCACAAAAATCCTGTCGCTTTCGTCGATTTGCTGCGGTGTAATGGCGTCGCTTCGGTGTTCCTTTAACGGTATTCCGTTTTGTTGACATACCTGTACCGCATGCTCGCTGGCCGGCATCCCCGGCATTGCAGCTACTCCTGCTGAGTTCACTATATACCCGAAACCGGGCAGTTCGTCAACCGAACATCCAAAAATGTCACAAAATACTTTT
>CAYVXS010000751.1:0-1571 GCA_964454885.1 uncultured Pirellulales bacterium | reverse complement strand
CAGAGACAATGACGGCGGCAGAACCAGCTTAACGAATACAAGCATCCATATCCAGTACCTGAAAGTCGCTCGTACCCGCTTTCTTAATAAAAAGTCAATTACCAACAGCAAAATAATCAGCACACTCGACTGGATAAACATTCTCCCTGCGTACTCACTGAATACCCTGCCTAAGCTGTTCAGGAGCAAAATCAGTTCATTAATTAGATTATTCATTTCTCGCCTTTGCCTTTCTCCCACCTTCTGTATCCTGTATTCTGTGTTCTGTATTCTGACTCTGCTTTTCAACGAGCCTGCGAAGCTGCTGAGCCTCATCTTTGGAAACGCCTTCATGCTCAATCAGAAACTGCATCATCGGTGTAAGTGCGCCGTCGAACGCCCGCTTGAGCATCTTACGGAATTCCCCTCTTTTGGCATCAACCTCGTTTACACAGGACCGGAAAAGCTGGAGGTTACGGATTTTCTCGATTTGTAAAAATCCTTTCTCCACCATTCTGTCCATCATCGTTTTTATCGTGCTGTAGGCCCGGTCCTTGTCTCCGGCCAGCTCTTCCTGGACGGTACCGGCCGCACAGGGCTCTTTCTCCCAGACCACTTTCATTATTTCCCACTCGGCTTCCGTTAATTCGATTGTCGCCTTTTCCGGCCTGGATTTTCTGAGTTTCTTTAACTTCGCCATATCTTTTTACCTCCATATTCTATATGTATAGATAATATTCGACATTTGTCGAATATGTCAACACTATTTTCGTCCATTTCTGAAAATTCTTCTAAAATCCCCCTTTTCAAAGGCAAAAACGCAGAAATAATAAAATAAATTTTGCCTTGACATTTAGTACTATATAGTACTATCTTATATAAAACTAATATCTTTTAGGAAAGGATATAAAAGATGAAAGCAAAGAAACTATTAAACAGGGAAATGGTTTGTGTCGTGTTTGCTTTTAGTATTTTCTGTGTTATTGGGCATGCCGAAACAATATATGTCGACAGCGATAGCGGCAATGATGCAAATATGGGCTCAAAAGACAAACCGGTACAGACGATAGCAAGAGCGGCCCAAATTGTTAACGACAGCAACGAACCCGGACCGACGACAATCAAGATCGCACCCGGGGCTTATTGTATACCCGAAATGGTGGTCTTTGAGAATTCCCGGCAATATACAAAGGACAAACGATTCGTCATAGAAGCCACCACCCTGCCGGACGAACCGAACTGGACACCGGCATTGATGCCGGTTGTAATTTCAACTGTAAAAGGAGAAGGCCCGGACACGGAAAAACACGCAATCGCTTTAAAAATCGAGGTCAATCATACAACGGTACAGGGAATCAAGTTTCTTGGCAATCCCCGGCCGAGGACGTGGGGATACTCGATTTTCAGGTCCGGCAAAAACCTTAACGATCTGGTCGTGACACAATGTCTGTTTGTCGGTGATGAGCAGGCCCTGCCCTACAACTGTCCGATATGTGCAAACGGTCAGGCGGTCGTTGTAGACCATTGCGTATTTTATAAATGCGATATACCGGCAATTTTCTGGGACGCCGAAGGCGGTATCAGTAAAGGCA
>CAYVXS010000750.1:0-1571 GCA_964454885.1 uncultured Pirellulales bacterium | reverse complement strand
GATTCTATGACCAGCCGTTTTACCTGACAATTGCAACCGAAACCGAAGGTGCCAAAATTTACTACACCCTTAACGGCTCTGAACCGCTTCAACTGAATTCAAGGGGAGATCTGATAGGTACAATCTACAGTTATCCGATTCTAATCGATAAAACTACATGTTTACGAGTTGTGGCGATTAAACCGGATTGGAAACCTTCTTATCCGGAAACACAAACTTACATTTTTCTCGACGATGTTATCCGCCAGGACTTCCAGTCGACATTAGATGCCGGTTTTCCGGATACATGGGGGAGCTGGTCGTCTCCGGACTATGGTTTGGACCGGGACGTTATCGGCACCTTCGATTCCTATGGCAATCCTTTGGGTGACGACAGATACGATGGAATTTATGCCGCTACGATTCGTAATGACCTCGCATCAATTCCGACATTATCGATAGTCATGGATATAGATGACTTGTTGGGTGGCATGGGAATCTATTCCAATCCTACCGAAACAGGTCTTGATTGGGAACGACCGGCATCTGTGGAATTAATTTATCCCGACCAAATCGAGGGTTTCCAGGTTAATTGTGGGATTCGTATTCAGGGTGGTTATTTCAGGCGAAATGATCTGACAAGGAAGCATTCTTTCCGTCTTCTGTTCAAAGGGATATACGGGCCGACAGAGCTGCGATTCCCGCTTTTCGGGAAAGATGCCGCTGACAGTTTTGAGACTATAGTCCTTCGTGCCGGTGCCAACGACGGTTATGCCTGGAATGAGGCCAGATATACCGAGCAATATACTCGGGATGAGTTTGGCCGCATGTTGCAACTTGCGGCAGGACATGCAAGTGCACATGGAAACTTTGTACATCTTTATATAAACGGGATTTACTGGGGTTTGTATAATCCATGCGAGCGACCGGATAATTCCTTCTCGGCAAGTTATTACGGCGGAGAAAGAGACCAATGGGATGCATTACATGAAGGTGGTTATCCCGGCACCGGAACTTATGAAGTCTCTAACGGTGACGATATTACCTGGAACCAAATGATTGATATGTGTCGTGAGGCGGCAAATTCCAATACGGCATATCAGAGGCTCCAGGGAAACAATCCGGATGGTACACAAAATCCAACGTATAAAAACCTGCTCGATATTACAAATTATGTTGACTACCTGATAATCAACATCTGGGCGGGTAACTGGGACTGGCCTTGGAAAAACTATTGGTTCGGCCGGGACCGTTCTGAAAAAAGCACCGGCTTTAAATTCTATAACTGGGATTTTGAAAATACAATGGGAAATAATCTGGGTCGGTCACCTCTCAATAAAAATGCCCTGAATAATGATTTCTCCGATGCCGGATTGCCCCATCAATATCTTAAAAATAATCCCGAATACCGGTTATTTTTTGCCGACAGAATACACCGTCTTTTCTTCAATGATGGAATTCTGGTGCCGGATAAGCTGATTGAACGTTATACGGATTTGGCGGCCGGCGTGGAAAGGGCGATCGTCGGCGAATCGGCGCGATGGGGGGACATGCATTACAATCCTCCTTTAACGCTTGAAGACTGGTATGAT
>CAYVXS010000749.1:0-1577 GCA_964454885.1 uncultured Pirellulales bacterium | reverse complement strand
CTGGCAGCTCAGGAACGGCGGCTTACATAACGCAATTTCGACTGTTACTTTGAGAACAAGGCGGTTCCTTGCGGCAAGGGGAATATCTCATAGCAAATATGAGAAAGGCAAGCCGTCTTACGAAGAAGTCCTGAATCTCCAGCCCGGCGACTGGGTTCGTGTCAGGTCTGAAGAAGATATTCTGGCGTCCCTTGATAATTGCAGTCAGAACAAAGGTCTGGCCTGGATGCCTATAATGAATCGGTACTGCGGCAAAAAGCTTAAAGTTTATAAAAGGGTGGACAAGATTGTGCTCGAAAGTACCGGGGAAATCAGGAAGTTGAAAAATACAGTTCTTCTTGAAGGCGCCGTTTGTGACGGGATATATGGTTGTGACAGGTCCTGTTTCCACTTCTGGCGGGAAATCTGGCTCGAGAGAGTAAATGGTGATGATTAATTCAAGCCACGTCTTCTGGATGCGCATGTACGATGACCAATATTGAGACAGGATACTCGGGTATAAGTTAGTGAAGGTCTGTGCTTTATGGGTACTGCTTCGACGGCTTTAAAGATGTTTCTACGGCCCAAACGGGCTTGTGGAACCGAATTCGTTCCTATGTATGAGCGTGAGTTTGCGCATACTATCGTGGGGAAAGATTTGCCCACGCTGGCTTTTAATCGCGGCAGGGTGGCGCTGTGGGCCATCCTCAAAGCGGCGTCAGTAGATAAGGGGAACGAGGTAATATTGCCGGCCTATACGTGTGAGACGGTACCGATGGCGGTTAAGTTTGCAGGTGCAAAATGTGTTTACGCTGATGTTGAGCCGGGACATTACAATGTGCCACTGGAGCATGTTAAAAAACTTCTGACATCATGTTCTAAGGTAGTGATATGCCAGCATACTTATGGTATCACCCAGCCCGTTCGTGACTGGGCAGGATTTGTCTCGGAAAATGGGATTCTCCTCGTGGAAGACCGTTGCCAGATGGCGGCGGATATGTCAGACGGTCGTTCTACATCTATCGCGGGCGACGCAGCCTATTTCAGCACTCACTTTAGTAAGCCGTTTTCAACCGGCCAGGGAGGGCTGGTTGTTTTTTCAAATAACCAAATGTATCCTGCCGTCGAGCAGGTGCGTGCAGAGTTTCCATTGAATGGAGATCGCAAACGTGTCCACCGTCTTGCCTTTCAAGTGCTTCTATACACCCTGACGGTTCGACCTTTAACCCGGGCTGTCATCGGGAATGTCTTTCGATGGGCGCAACGATGCGGTCTTATTCGCGGGACTATCTCCGTGGATGAATACGGCGAGCAAATGCCCTCTGATTATTTGTCCCGATCCAGTAATTTCCAGGCATCCCTGGGAATCGAACAACTGCACCGATGGCGTGAGAACTGCCAACATCGCCGTCGTCTCACGACGTTCTATATGGAGCGATTGGCCTCTCTTGGTTTAGATGTGAATGCTTTCCGGCAGGGAGATAACGACCCGGTTTTGCTGATGGTGCCGGTACTTGTAAACAACAAGGAGGAAATGCTGAAACGAGCGTCGAAAAGGTCACTTCCTATCGGTACCTGGTTTGATCGCAGCCCGGCTC
>CAYVXS010000748.1:0-1582 GCA_964454885.1 uncultured Pirellulales bacterium | reverse complement strand
GGGGCCTAACATCTTACCTTCTTCCAGGTGACAACTCGTACATGTCACGCCATCTTCGGGGAAAATATTGCGGGGTAAAGGTCTTTGATTTGTCAGCTTCGGTTCGGGACTGTGACATGAAAGGCAGTTAGTGAATGTTCCTTCGTTTGTGCTCGAAAGAAAATCAGGACTTTTAAATGCCTGCGCATGGGCCGACGACGACCATTCATGGAAATTATCTACATGACAATCACCGCAGGTTTTAGCGGTGGGAAAAGTGTTTTCGACTTTTGTCAGATAATCGAAAGACTTGCACCCAATCGGTATCAAAGCACATAGCAGCATCAATGCTAATACGCGATATCGATTAAATATTATCCAATATTTTTTCAAGCTCATCCACAGCCTTGTGAATCTGTTGTTCTTCGACAATCAAAGGGGGCATAAACGTCAATACGTTACGTCCCGGACCGGTCTTGCCTAACAGGAAGCCGGAATCCTTCATCTGCTCCAGCACCGTATCGGTCAATGTCGGTGCATCAGTTGTTTTAACTGCTGTAAGCTCTACGCCCACCATTAATCCTTTACCTCTTATATCGACCACAAAGGGATATTTTCCTAAGACTTCTCGAAGGTATTCTATCAGTTGTTGCCCCAAACGCCCTGAGCGTTCGACTAATCCGTCACGCTGGAGAATCTTTAAAAAAGCCAGACCTGCTGTTGCGGTGACCGGATTACCGCCAAAAGTCGATGCTCCGGGACGGGTATAGCTTTGAGCGATTTCTTCCGTGGTTGAAAAATAACCAATCGGTGTTCCACCTCCCAAAGCTTTCCCCCCGGTAATAATATCCGGTATTGTGTTCCAGTGATTCATAGCGAACATTTTCCCTGTTCGGCCGAACCCTGTTTGCACTTCATCGGCAATCAAAAGCATTTGATATTTATCCAATACCCGGCGCAATTTGGGATAATATTCAGGTGGGGGAACCTGGATTCCGCCGTTGCCCTGGATCGGTTCGACAAACATAGCGGTAGGTTTTCCACTGGTTGAGGTCAGGATGGTTTGTTCCACTGCCTGGACGCACTGGAATTGACATTGGCCGTAAGATTGCCCAAAAGGACAGCGGTAACAGGCCGGAGCGGGTACGTGAGTAATACCTCCCACAGGATTCGGGTCCGTCCGCCAGAAAGAAAGTCCCGTTAAACTCATACCCAGTTTTGTCCGGCCGTGTAAACCGTTTTGCAAGGCGAGGAATTCGCTTCGTCCCGTATAAAGAGATGCGAGCAGGGCGGCTCCCTCATTGGCCTCCGAGCCGCTGCAGCAGAAAAATGTCCTGCTTAGTTTACCGGGGAGAACTTGTGCCAATTGTTCGGCCAGATTTACAATCGGTTCGGTTAGATAGATTGTTGTCGTGTGCTGGAGAGTCTTAACCTGTCGGTAGATTGCCTCGGTAATTTCGGGGTGACAGTGCCCAAGTGCATTGACACTCACTCCGGAGTAAAAATCCAAATATTGTCTGCCTTGAGTATCGTAAAGATACATTCCCCGGCCCTGGACGATTTGCGGGGGATTTTTATAAAAATGATATACGCAGGGAATCAG
>CAYVXS010000747.1:0-1596 GCA_964454885.1 uncultured Pirellulales bacterium | reverse complement strand
CTATTCCATGGAAGTGAGTATCGAGAAGGTTGGGAACCGATACAAAGGTAAAATTGTCCTTCCGCCGAAGCCGAAGGTATTCCCAGATAAACGACAATTTTTTTGCCATACGCTCGAAATCGTACTTATTGATATCGGCCAAATAATCCGGCTTGACCTGCTCCCATATTTGCTCCATTTCAAGCGTTTTCCAGAACTCGTTTAAAATATCTGGGAAATCGGCAAGTTTTTCGCCTGTAAAAGGATACCCAAGCTCACCGTCCGGACGGATTCGCCTGAAAGGATAGTCGTTATTAAGGCTCAATGCAAAATCCTGATAACAGTAACTTCCCATAGTATGTTCCCGGTAGTACTTTTTCCATCTCTCCAAAGCATCTGCGTGATTTGCGGCCCTTTCCTGAACGGCTTTTCTTACGCGCAAACGTACCGGATGCATTTCTTGCCCGGGATATTCGTTATCGAAACCGCATGCGTTCATAAATGCCATAACGGCGAAAATACGCCGATCGGCCAATACGATAAAATCGCCGTGACGAACGAACTCATCTTCATGACTGAACTTCAACGGCTCAACACGCATATTAGACCCACACCCGCCAGCGATAATACAAGCCAAAACCGACAGAATTAATGTTAATTTTATTCGCATTTATACCTTTTGTCTTATTAACAAATTTATTGTTTATCCAATCTACATCAATAATCTCAGCGGACTGTACAAATTTAAATGTTTGCCGCTTCTGTTTCTAACAGAGGGAAGTGTCAAAGGTCTAAAAATCTCCAGGATAACAATCCAATTGCCCTTGGAACTTGATATTCAGTAGAATCATTATGTTATCCAGTCATTATTGCTAATAGAAATGTTCACAGAATCCTTTTTAAAATTTCGTTTGTCCAGTCAAAAATTTCGTTAGTACTTTCACGTCATCGGTCATAATACGAAAGCCGTAGTTTTTTCCAGGTTGAAAACCTGGAGAGTAACCCGGAATGCGTGTATTCACGTCGCCGGAAAAACTATATGAACCACCACGTAAATGTTGGTCTTTTACATTAAACAAATACGGATTTTGACACCATTCTTCGACATTCCCAAACATATCATACAAACCGAACTTATTTGGTTTCTTTTGACCAACAGGATGTGTTTTATTGTCGGAGTTATATTCGTACCATGCGTATTCACCTAATAATGACTCATTATCTCCGAAATAATAATTTGTTTTTGTTCCTGCTCTACATGCATATTCCCATTCAAACTCATTTGGTAATCTATAGGTGATGCCTTCCATCTGACTAATCTTTCTGCAGAATTCAACTGCATTTTCGTAAGTAATTCTTTCTACAGGCAGATCAACACTACTTCTGTAATAGCTTGGATTATTTCCCATAACATCATAATATTGCTTTTGAGTTACCTCATATATACCCATGAAGAATGGACGTTCGACCTTGTAAGCCGGTCTTTCACTTTCAGGGAAGCCACGGTCATTATCGCCTATGACACACCTTCCGGTAGGAATATAAGCCAGCTTCATGCCGATACTGTTGGTTATAATATCTTTCTGATCAGATTGATCTGAACTAAGGGATGAATTA
>CAYVXS010000746.1:0-1600 GCA_964454885.1 uncultured Pirellulales bacterium | reverse complement strand
CTTGCCCGACGCGGCAAAAACATCATGGTCCTGGTCGAAAACTGCGAGCAGGCAAAACTTATGGTCGAGATACTCGAAAAAGGCGTGGATGGTGTCGTGTTGAAAACCGACGATATAAACGAAATAAAAAAATGTGCTGATATTATTCACGGCATAAGCGAGAGAATCGAGCTTGTAACAGCTACCATTACAAATATAAAACAATTAGGGATGGGCGACCGCACCTGTCTGGACACTTGCACACAGATGACACTCGGCGAGGGAATGCTGGTGGGTAATACGGCCGCAGGATTCTTTTTGGTTCATTCCGAATCCATTGACAATCCTTATGTCGCGTCCCGCCCGTTCCGAGTTAATGCAGGAGCTGTACATGCATATACTCTGTCACCGGGCGGAAAAACCAAATACCTTGCCGACCTGAAAGCGGGTGACGAAGTCATGCTGGTTGATTTTCAGGGTAAAAGCCAAATCGCATATCTCGGAAGAAATAAGATAGAGAAACGACCAATGATGATTATCGAAGCCCAGGCCAGGGGACAATCTATCAGCCTGGTATTACAAAATGCCGAGACGATTCGATTAGTAAATCCGGACGGAAAAGCGGTATCGGTAACAGCCTTAAAAACCGGCGATAAAGTCTTAGGGCATATTGAAAAAACCGGCAGGCATTTCGGTATGCAGGTTGACGAAACACTTATAGAAAGGTAATCAAATGGCCTGGCCTGGAGATTTATTGAGTATAACTTTTGCTGTAGTTTTTGGGGCGGTGATTGGAATCGAACGGGAGTTTCACGGCAAGGCAGCCGGGCTTCGAACAAATATATTGATTTGCCTTGGAGCAGCGGTTTTCACCATAATATCCGAGCGAATGACTGCGGGAACAGAGGACTCCATTACTAGAATAGCGGCTCAAATTGTCACCGGAGTTGGTTTTTTAGGCGCTGGTGCCATAATCCAGGACAGGGGCGGCGTACACGGCCTGACAACAGCAGCGACTATCTGGCTCGTAGCGAGTATCGGTATGGCATGTGGTGCGCGTTTGTATCAACTTGCGGTTATAACAACTCTCCTCGCTATCATTGTTCTGATCGGCCTTGCAAAACTTGCCAGACCGCTGGAACAACGCCATCTTGAAAAGAGTAAAAGAAATAACAATTCTGATGACCCTATATAAATTAGCCCTTCATTGGAACGGATAAATCATCAGAATAAGTAAAATCCTTCGATTTATTCCGGGAATTTACCCATAGTGGGTTTTTCGCGTTTGCCTTTTGTGAAAGATATGGCTTTTACAGGACATGATTCAATGCAATTACCACAGGAAAAACAATCCGGTATTACTTTGTTTTGTTTTAGGATAGCATCCATAACCGTCGAGGGACATGCTTTCGAACATGCCTGACATGAGATACATTTATTGTAATCAACTTTAATTTTGAAAATACTGATTTTTTCCGCAAGCCAGCCTACAAGGCCAAACGGACAGAAAAAGTGGCACCACGGCCTGTAAACAAAAAGACTTGTAATCAAAATAACTCCGAGAAAAATGCCTCCGGCAAGACTAATAACCTGCGGCTTGAAAATTTTAAACGGATCAACG
>CAYVXS010000745.1:0-1607 GCA_964454885.1 uncultured Pirellulales bacterium | reverse complement strand
ATCTTTATCAGATAAGCCCGAAGTTCCGGGACGAATTTCGGCCGCGGTTCGGCCCCATTCGTTCCCGTGAATTTATTATGAAAGATGCGTACAGCTTCCACGATAGCCCGGAGAGCCTCGATGGGACTTACAGGGATGTTTATGATGCCTATTGCCGGATTTTCAAACGTTGCGGGCTGGAATATGTGATTGTCAAGGCCGAGGTCGGTGAGATGGGCGGTTCCGGCTCGGACCAGTTTACCGTCCCGTGCGAGTCAGGCGAAGATACGATTGTCTATACCGAAGATAATTCTTACGCCGCAAATCTCGAACGAGCCGACGTGGATCCATTGCCGAAGGCCGAAGGACGAGGGGCGAATGACGAGGGACGAAAAGTTCCGCCGATAGAAGAAGTTCACACTCCGAATATCGGCAGCATCGAAGCGGTTTGCGAATTCCTGAAAACAAAACCACAGGATATGATAAAAACGCTTATTTATTCATGCGGTGACATACCGATAGCGGCACTGGTTCGCGGTGACCACGATGTCAACGAGGAAAAGCTCACGCAGGCCAACGGCGGTAAAAAGATGGAACTTGCGGATGAGGCCATGATAGAAAATGTCACCGGCGCGAAAGTAGGTTTCGCCGGACCGGTCGGATTAAAATCAACAGTATCTGTGATTATCGATAATGCTGTTGCAGCGATGGTGGCCGGTGTCGCAGGAGCGAATAAAACCGACTATCATATAAAAAACGTCGTACCGGGCAGGGATTTCCCCATCGACGGCGAAAATATCACTATAGCGGATATTCGATACGCCCGGGAAGGTGACACTCATGACGGCAAAAAGCTGCTTTTCAAAAAAGGTATCGAGGTCGGACAGGTCTTCAAGCTCGGGACAAAATACAGCGTTAAGCTCGGCGCGACTTACCTCGACGAAAACAACGACGAAAAGCCCTGCCTCATGGGCTGCTACGGTATCGGAATCAATCGAATACTTGCTTCGGCCATCGAGCTTGGCAACGACAAAGACGGCATTATATGGCCTCTAAGTATCGCCCCGTTCGAGGTGATAGTGACATGCGTCAATCAGGACGAGCCGGAAGTGGCGCAGGCGGCCGAGGAAATATACAGGCAACTGCTCGATAACGGGATTGAGGTTTTATTAGATGACAGGATCCTTAGGGCCGGCGTCAAATTCAAGGACGCCGACCTTATCGGTATCCCGATACGAGTGGCAATCGGCAAAAAGTCCGTCGCCGAAGGAAACGTCGAAATAAAATTACGCAGCGAATCCGAAAGCCGGACAGTTGCGAAAGAAAAAGCAACCGAAGAAGTAATTGGATTGGTAAAAAAACTGGCCGAACAATATAATCTCGAATAGATAAGGAAAAAATTATGACGAACGATAAACTTTCCCGCAGAACATTTATCCATAGTGCGTCCCTGCTGGCCGCCGGTGCGATTGTCGGCTCGGTCGCCCGGAAAGGATATACAGGTATGGCTTCTCAAGTAGAACAAATTGTCAAAAACGGCCGGATAAATCAATCGGTCAGCAGATGGTGCTACGGCAGAATCCCGCTCGATGAATTTTGTGCCGTAGTCAAAAAAATGGGACTGAAAG
>CAYVXS010000744.1:0-1612 GCA_964454885.1 uncultured Pirellulales bacterium | reverse complement strand
AGTGTTTCGAGCTGTCGCAGGCGATGGACAAGTGACACTGCAATGGCGGACGGAAAGCGAACTCAACAACGACCATTTTGTTTTGTACAAACGCAGAACCGGACAAGACGATTTTCAAAAGCTGACGGAAATTCAAGGGCATGGGACAACATCCGAGCCGCACGATTATCAATTCATAGATGCGTGGGTGCAGAATGGCATCACTTATGACTATCAAATCTCCGATGTGGATATTTCTGGACGCGAAACATTCCACGAGCAGATTATTTCCGCAACACCGAAACGTTGTGGATTAGCCACCTGCTTGAGCAATATTCTTGCACCGTTTTTTTGAGCTATAAATTTATCGGCATAACTTTTAAGGCTGTTTTGGAAGATATTATCACCGAGGATAACAACCATGGGCTGGTTATCCGCGAAATTCTCGGCTAATGCCAGTGCCTGAGCGATTCCACCGGCCTGGTCCTGGACTTTATATGTAAACCTGCAGCGGAAGTCTTTCCCCGAACCAAGCAGGTTGACAACATCTCCCATGTGGTCAACGCCTGTGACAATCAGGATTTCCTCGATGCCTATTGAGGTGAGTTTTTCGATAGGATAAAAAATCATCGGTTTTTGCCCTACAGGCAGCAGATGCTTATTTGTAACCTTGGTCAACGGCATCAGCCTCGAACCCGTACCTCCGGCAAGCACCACACCTTTTAATCGCATTTTTGGTTTCCTTTCAGAATTATGATAATATTCGAATTTTACGGAACCTAAGCCCTGATGTCAACAACCGCTTATAAGACCCAAAACCTTCAAGTAGGTATCCTCCGTATGTTTAAGGTGATATTTTACAATACAATCAGAGCTTAACATAGTACAGAAGTTAAAAGATATTTTTCCTGAACCGGCATTTAGCCCGCCATGCGAAGATTAAACCTATAAATGTATAGCCCAACAGGCAAGTCAATATCCAGCCCATCGATTCTAAAAAGTCGGATCTATGCAATCCAATCCAGTCATAATTCTCTATATTTGCGGATCTTCCGCCTGCGGTGGCTTCCATAATTACGACAGTGTGGACAAAAGGATGTGTGTCCATATAAACTTCTGCGAAATTATCGTTGTGGTGTAAAAAATCGGAGATAAGAAAAAGCAATATCGGGATTAACGCCCAAATAGCTGTCGCAAGCACGAAATTCATCACAACCGCCGTCGTCGTACGCATAAAACAGGAACTGAAATATATACCGGAACAGGAAAGAAATATCACAATCCATGTTAGCAGAATGCCCATCTGGGTAATTGCAACCGGATTAATATAACCAATCAGACAAAATATTACCAAATGGCCGAACAACAGTAGCCAGACAGGCAGTAAACGGCGTATATTACCGAGGAATTTTCCGATCAATATATCCCAGTCATCCAGTGTTGTTGTTAGTAGCAAGGGCCATGAACGGGATTCTTTTTCAGATGTAATATTGGTTGCCGGAACTACGATTGTAAATAAAATTCCCAAACCAACAAAAATGACAGCATAGAATATATGAACTTCTTTATCATCCAAGACATGTTCCCTTGCACACAACAAATATGTAAGAATCAGCAGGCCAATACCAAGAAT
>CAYVXS010000743.1:0-1614 GCA_964454885.1 uncultured Pirellulales bacterium | reverse complement strand
GGGGCCGCCGATCGCGGCGCCGGGCTTGAGCTTGAAGACGGCCTGCGTGCCGGACTGATTAAATCCGAGCAATTGAAGACCTTAGAAATAGTGCAACTTGCACGGACGAATATCGACGCCGAAGCCATTAAGGACTGGATCATTCGATGGACAAGGACGGCCAAAGCAATCATCGATATACTGGTCAGCGACTGCCTCGAAACGAGCAAGAAAACGCTCGCCGAAGCGAAGGTCAAATCTCTCGACGATGTTTACGCATCGAACGTAAACCTGATTTCAATTTCGTCCGACAGCGAGGCAAAGCTGACTATACTGGAAGATTTCCTGATGCAAAAATTTTATATGCATCCGTCTCTTATCCAAACCACGGACAAGGTCAAAAACTGGCTCCGGGAACTTTTCGAAAAGCTCTGTAGCCGGCCGGAACTTATGCCCGGATATTTCCAGCGATTTATCGAGGACCAGGGCCTGCAGCGAACAGTCTGCGATTACATCGCCGGCATGACCGACAGGTTCTGCCTAAACCTACTAAAAGAGTAGATTTTATCAACTTCGTTTACGCAATTCACATCACGCACCACGCAATACAAACAAACCTGTCCCGGCATAGCCAAAGGCGACGCCGGATTGGCTTTGTTTTTTATCAAGCAAAATACCCAAAAACCGCCGTTTTTATCATAATCTTTTTATTTCAAAGAACTTATACTATATTGCCTAATTTCAAATTGGCTTTGTTTTCAATTTTTTTCTGTCTTCCGACTTCTGTCTTCTGCCGTTAAAATTGGCTTTGTTTTGCATTTTTTCGCCACGGATTTCGCAGATAATACTGATTCTGATGACTTGTTTTAACAATTTTGGAGTTTTGAACATTTGATATTGTTTCGAATTTAGGATTTAGTGCTTGGGATATGTTTCCGCTCCTTGAATTTTAAGATTTGTCTTTTTCTGTTTTCTGTGTGCTGTTTTCTGTATTCCGTTTTTTGTTTATTTTACCCCAAAATCCTCATTATCACTACCAAAATCCCTGTTTTCCAGGAAAAATGTCAATGACTTACCACTTATTGGGTGGCTTCGCAGCTTCCCGGCTCTCGTAGCTCGAACCCTATGTCTATTATAAGAGACTATCAACGAATTTCCTGGCCTGGGTAGTGTCGTAGTTAAATACACGTTTTGCCAGCCGTGTGGCCGCGAGAATCTTGCCCCTTTCGGCAAGTTCGAGAATCCTTTCATCGGTCTTAGCGCCACCTTCAACGACCTTTGTTGTAAAGTCACGATTTTCTCGCTGCAGAGGTTTGATGACAACGTGATTCCGGGCCAATAAATCGGCTGCCTTTTTGATGCCGGGTACAACAAAAGTACCCGAACCTCGCCATTGAATTCTTATAATTTTATCCCCCGGCACAGAAACCGGGTAGTGATGGGCTTTTGTGCCGGATTTATATTTTCCTGAATCCTTGTATGTTTTAACAGAGCGTTCGTATTTGAGTCTTTCCCGCAAAGATTGCAAATTCTCTGTCTTGATATGCAGATCGAGGTGTATCTGGTATTCCGTAGTTCTGGAATTTCCCTGCGAACGGTAGTATCTGATTTTTTCTTTTGTAATTCGTGCCGCCT
>CAYVXS010000742.1:0-1621 GCA_964454885.1 uncultured Pirellulales bacterium | reverse complement strand
CCTTCGACAGGCTCAGGATGAGCGGAATCGATGTTTCGAGTACCTGAATAGTTACATAAACATTTATCGGTTATCACGTCCCGAACGATAAGGGGTATTGGACGCAGATTGAAACCTGTATGAAAGGCCGTTCCGATCTTGAGTTCAGCCACGGGATATGTCCCGACTGCGCGGAGCGGCTGTTTCCGGGACGCGAGCGTGGGGAAGGAAAGGATCACGCCGCCGGATCTTCGGGGTGAAATGATACAATCAGGAAAATGAGAACTTTTGTGTCTCGGTTCAGACAACAAGTAATCGTCAAGCGAATCAAGACGATCCAACGGGTCGCCGCACCCGCCAGAAGTGCAGCAGTAATGCGGAGTGAAACGCAGCTTTACGGCTGAATTGCAGGCCGGTAGTGGATGTTGCATTTGTCGTAGGGCACCTGTAATAACCGTAAACAGGACGTTTACACTACCTTTTTATTCTCTCACTATAATCCTGGATTGCTTTCTGTATTTCATCTTCACCAAGTGATGGCCAATAAGTATCGGTGAAATAAAGTATGCTGTTTGAACATTGCCAAAGCAGAAAGTTGCTTAAACGTTTTTCACCGCCCGGCCGGATAAGAAGATCGACATCAGGAACACCTGGACAATATAAGTTGTTTTGTATTGTCTGTTCGTTAATTTCGTCAGGCGCGATATGCTGTCTAGCTATGTTTTTAACCGCATCGATCAATTCCCGTTGGGCTCCATAATTAAACGCAAGATTCAATATGTTGGGTCCATCATTGCTTGTTAAACCGGTCGCAAAATCTATTGTTCCGAGTATATTGCCATCCAGTCCATCCCGACTGCCACAGTGAAGAATTCGTACACCTTTGGCATGTAGATCTTTAGCCATGTCAGGACCATATTTCACAATACTGTCCATCAGATGACCAACCTCTTTATCAGGTCGTGCCCAGTTTTCCGTTGACCATACATATGCTGTAATGAATTGGATTCCGGTTCGGGTACAAATATCAACAACCTTTTTAATGTGATTGATACCGGCTAAATGTCCTTTGCTTCTGGGTAAACCTCGATCATTCGCCCAGCGGCCATTTCCATCCATTATAAATGCAATATGTTTTGGAATAGTCATAGGTTCCGTTTGTATCCTGAAATAAATGAATAGCGATGTTTTTATGTTTTTTTTATCGCACATGACGTGCGATTTCTTAGTGCCATTCGACAGATGCCATTTCCGCTAACGGGCCCGCAAACCGCAGAAGTGGATTAGACGATGTTCGAACCGTCGCGAAAAGCCGACTCCCTCTACGCCTTCGACCTCCCTTCCCGCTTGGCGGGATTCTTGTCGGACTTACCGGTGCAACACGACCCGCACCGGAGCGTATCTGGCCTCTCTTGTCCTCAAGTCGATACCTCTTTACATACCACGCCCGTTTACCCCGGAGGACCCTTCGGGACCTCGCCGTATCTTATACAGAAGCGGTTCCGTTGGTATTGAGGCTCACCCTTCGGGCGCTTTCAGCGTCGTCTCCGCTTCGCTCCGGCTCAGACTTCGAAAGGGTACCGCTCACGATACCTACACGTAAGCAGCCGAGTCTTCGAGACCAGCGCTTCGCTGAACCTCG
>CAYVXS010000741.1:0-1622 GCA_964454885.1 uncultured Pirellulales bacterium | reverse complement strand
AGGGATTCGAGCAGATAAGCACACGATCCGTGAAAAAAGCCCCGCCTTTACGCGGCAAGGTTGTGGTAAATTTATTTTTCGAAGACAGCACGCGAACGCGGAACAGTTTTGCTTTGGCGGCCAACCGGTTAAGCGCCGACATTATAGAATTTACAAAAAAGTCCAGCTCCGTCAGCAAGGGCGAGACACTGCTCGATACGGCGAAAAATCTCGAAGCGATGGGAATTGACATTGTCGTTATCAGGCACAGTGCCGGTGGAGCGCCGAAATTTTTAAGCAGGAATATTAATGCCTCTGTTGTCAATGCAGGAGACGGATTTTGCGAGCACCCGACACAGGGACTTCTGGATGTCTATACGATTCGTGAAAACAAAAACAGTCTCGAAGGATTGAAAATCGCCATTGTGGGCGATATCGCTCATTCACGGGTTGCTCGCAGCGATATGTGGGCGATGACAAAACTCGGTGCCGAAGTGACATTCGTCGGCCCGCCTACACTTATGCCGTCACAGGTAAGTCAGCTTCCCGTTAAAGTTAGCTATTCGCTCGATGAGGTCATCGAGGAGGTGGATGTAATAAATATGCTTCGGATTCAGTTCGAGAGATTAGGCGGCAATCCCTTCCCGTCGATTCGGGAATACTCCCATTACTTCGGCCTGACCGTGGAGCGTATGAAGAGGGCAAAACCTGATATCCTCGTCATGCACCCCGGACCGATTAACAGGGGGCTTGAAATAGAGAGCGAAGTGGCTGACGGACGTAACAGCGTGATACTTAATCAGGTCACTAACGGGCTTGCCGTAAGAATGGCGGTACTTTTCTTAGTCAATCAGGCGGCGGCAAAAAAGATTGTTTATTAACAAATTATTTTTTGTAGATAGCGTTTAATTGTGAATATTGAATTATTGATAAAAAACGGGCGTGTTATTGATCCTTCAAATGGCATCGATAAAAAATGTGACGTGCTTGTCGTTCAGGGCAAAATAGCACAGGTCGATAAGATAGAAAGACACGCGGCCGAAACGTCGCTGCAGGTTATTGATGCTGCGGATAAGCTTGTTGTACCGGGTTTAATCGATATCCACGTACATTTCCGAGAGCCCGGCGACGAAGAGGAAGAGACAATAGCCAGCGGCTCGGCTGCGGCGGTAGCGGCGGGATATACCTCGGTTGTTTGTATGCCCAATACCAATCCCGTAGTGGAAAGCGAAACGGATGTCGAGTACATTCACCGAAAAGCCCGGCAGGCAAGGAAAACCCATGTTTACACGATGGGGGCAATCACCAAGGGACTTGCCGGTGTCGAGCTTGCGGAGATGGGTTTTATGGCCGAAGCCGGTGCCGTCGGTTTTACCGACGACGGCAACGGAGTTCAGGACCCGGCTGTTATGCTCAGGGCCTTGAAGTATGCAGGCATGTTTAACGTTGTGATAGCCCAGCACTGTCAGGACAATCGTATTGCCGGCAACGGGGTAATGAACTCGGGATACTATTCGACAATCCTCGGCCTGCCTGGATTAGATCCCCTTGCGGAAGAAGCGATGTTGTGGCGGGACATCCAGCTTATTAAAAAGATACCGCCGGAACGTATCCGTTACCATGCACAGCACATTTCAACCGCC
>CAYVXS010000740.1:0-1627 GCA_964454885.1 uncultured Pirellulales bacterium | reverse complement strand
ATATAGAGCGAGCGAAGCGCTTTTGGACCAAATATTTATGCAACGTTGGGGTAAACTACAAAATTATGGGACAAATTGATGGTCTGATGATGATTTGTGATACATTTAGATAATCAAATGAAAGGCATAACCTGTCATTTCATTTTGTTCTTGACGGTATCACAAAGAATTTCTAATTTTTTAATTATATTTTGTTCACCCGCATTTAGCAGCCATTAGGATTCGAGTCCGAGTTGACGTAGAATTGTACTTACGTCGTAATAATCACGGCCACTGATGACTTTTCCGTTCTTGATCTGCATAACGCTGCAATATGAGACTTCAATCCTGCGGTTGGTCGGAGGGAAATCCCCAATGGCGGTTCGCAACGGTCCGGTATTCGTTCCCCTGTTAGTAAACTCAACAACGACCCAATCGCCTTTAGCGATAACGTTAGTGATCTCCACTGTTCCATCTGGAAAAGCAGTGCGCCATCTTTCGTAATCATGCCGATAACCTTCGGGTCCGCGCTGAATCTCCCCCCTCGGAACATCGACAAATTCACAATCATCTGCAATCACAGCGGCCCCTCGATCCGGATTGCGCTCAGCCCATGCCTGGTGAAAGGTGCGGGCAATAGTAGCGTTGTCGTGTGAAGACATTATGACCTCTTTGTGGGAATAATTTTTGAGCACGTAACATCACGCCTTTGGGACTTTATGGTTTAAGTGTTGGATGCCATCGGCGTTGGTAACAGTGTTGATAATGCAAAATTTTGATTTTATGGTTAACACAACAAGATTTACCATTTTTCTTTCCACCGTCCCAGTGTGACTGCAAGTTTTTATTTATTGAGATTATCTCAGTTCAGGCGAAAATTGTGATATCTTGTATCAGTTTTAAATTTGGTGCTATTTTAGACTGGTACTATCTTGATAATCATAACTACAACCATATGAAATTACTGATTATAACACAGTTCAACATAATGCAAGAAGGAATTCAAGGTTTCCTTCTTTGCGTTGCCGCTATTTGATCTACCAGTCGAGAACAAACCTAATACTAATCGGGGGGGTACCAGAGCAGGAGACCTTTAGCGAATGATGATACGATAGAGCCATATGTGAATCAAAGCTAATGGTATACTGTATATAGCATGAAAGGGTGAAAATGTTTCCAGATTATGAAAGTGCCGAAAATTCCTTTTCATACTTTTCCACCCATCCATCGGCACCGCATCCTTTGAAGATCTCTATGGCCTTACTGAGGGTTTCTCTGGCTTTTGATTGATCCCCTTTACGCCCGAGTAGTTCAGCATAAAGGGCATAATCCTTGCCTAAATGCCACATCTGACCATTGCAGTCATTTGTATTTATAGCTTTTTTTATCCAATCCTCTGCCTCGGCAATGTGTTGATCATCAATATTTAAGAGAATCTCCCCGATACTTCTTCGCATTAAGCCACTGTATAGTTCGATTCTGTTCTCAGCTTCATTTTTATATAAAGATTCTGAATCGATATCCTTTTCATTGTTCAACACCTGTGCTTTAGCGAAACAAATTTTATTTAAATTAACCCAAGAAGGCATTGTTTTATTTTGTTTCATCAATAAGATTGATTTGGCATAATGCTTCTTGCTTTTCTCAT
>CAYVXS010000739.1:0-1628 GCA_964454885.1 uncultured Pirellulales bacterium | reverse complement strand
TTTTGATATCATCGAAGTTTGGCAGTGGCTCACCCGGAAGTAAATGTCCCGGTTTTTTGATTTCGACCTGCACCTGCGTCTTTTGTCTCATTTGCAGGGACACATTGCTGAACGTAATCCAGTAATCATAAGGTCTGGATTGGAATTCGAGATGTTCGATATTCTTGATATCGAGATTCTTAAATCTGTGGATATATCTTACTAAACCGGCTCCTGTGCCGCCGCTTCTTTTTTGTGACTCGTGCAGCGTGCCTTCTTTGTCGAACGCTACAAGCCTTGTTGCATCGTCCAAGATTGTTTGTGTAATTTCCGCCACCACTTCCGAGCCTTTTTGTTCCGGGCACCGCATTATTACTCCATCGGAACTGCTAAAAAAGCTGTCATCGGGAGTTGCAGGGTACCAAAGCGGCCAGTTTTCCACCACCTTCCATGGGCCGATTGCCAGGCCTAATTCGATATCCGCCTGTTTCTGACCTCCGGTAAACCGCAAAGTGAAACTTCTCAGTTCATCATTTTCAAAACCTTTACCTTCGTTTCCAACAGGGTGAACTGTAAGGTCCTTATCCAGTGGCGTGACAGCCTTACAGGTATATTCGTTACTTTTATTGAAGCGAATAACAAACCAATATGAATCCGAACTTGATGTGCGTCCTTTATACGTGTCAGGCGGCTCAGTCATGGCCGTACCATCAGGTCTCCACCATGGATAATTCCTGTCCTTGAACTGCTCCAGATCTCTGATACTATAGTTCCTAAGACCGACTAACTCAACGGTTATCCCCTCCGGCAGTGTTGCTATTACTTTTTCTGAGTTTTCTTCTGTTGCTCCGTATGACGAAATACATAAAAAGCATATCATAATCCAGATGCAGTTTTTCATTTGGATTGACCTCCGTTTATCTGATTTAGTTTTTCATCTTTCGCTGTTATCTATACATATTTTTTTACTGTCAATGCAGACAATAATACAATAACGGCGGCTATAGAAATATAAATTATCGTTTTATTTGATTCATGCGTTTCGGCCAGAGGCTGCGGCCTCTGGACCTCAACTGCTGGATCTGAATCCTGGATTGTGCTGTTCGTGACTGTGTCGTTTTGATCTTCCGGAGCCTCACTGACATAGCTCAAACCCGAGATTTCATTGGTTACTCTCGTCCCCGGCGGAAATTCTATGTTAAAATCTTCCTTATTTAGTCCCTGATTTATAACAACACTTGTTGCTTTATAAATGTTTTTTGGAACGTTAGGCCTACTACTAATACGACACCCCTTTACAGGAAACCATATACCTTCTTTGACTTCTTCTAATTCCAACACATTAAATTCAGCAGATGTTTTTACCCCGTTAAAATATTCGATTTTAACAATCGTAAAATTATGTTCTGGCGAAAAGTAAAAACTTCTTGAATGAGCTTTGACGCCTTTTATATTAACATATTCATCGATACGAATTGTATTAAAGCCATTAACTCTTTTTATTTCATTATCCAATACAATTGATGCTTTATCTTTATCTCTTAAGACTTGATGAAGAGAAGGTTTATTTGAAAGAGGAAAGTTAAGTATAGTGTAAGTTAAAGGTGTCATAGAACATAATGGCATGAAATTTCCTTTATTTGTTATGA
>CAYVXS010000738.1:0-1636 GCA_964454885.1 uncultured Pirellulales bacterium | reverse complement strand
TCAAAAGCCCTCTAGGATAAAGGCATTAGAATAATCAGCATATTCGGGGCAAGGAACAAAGAGCTGCTGATTCTCGTAGAGGAGATCGCCGGTATAAGCGACGAGCTTATTGTCACGACCGACGACGGCTCGCACGGGCGAAAGGCATTAGTCACCGAACCTCTTAAGGAAATCTGCCAACGCAGCCCTAAGCCGGACCAGGCCTTTGTGATAGGCCCGGCGATAATGATGAAGTTCTGCTGCGATGTGACAAAACAATTCGATATCCCGACACAGGTTTCGCTCAATACGATTATGATCGACGGGACCGGGATGTGCGGCGGCTGCAGAATCGAATACGACGGCCAGCCTAAGTTCGTCTGTGTGGACGGACCGGAATTCGACGGACACAAAGTCAATTTCGATTTGATGATGAAAAGACTGAATGCATACAAAACCCAGGAGCAAAAAGAGCACGAAAAGTATAAACAGCATCAATGCAAATTAGGTCTGGACAAATAAACTATTTAAGTGAACTAAAGTGAGCTAAAGTGAGCTAAAGTTAATCATTCTTAATTTTAAACATTTTAGTCCCATCTCTTTAACTTTTTATCACATTAGTCACTTCAAGATTTGTTTTTGGAACTAACCAACGTGAATGACAAAGAAAGACAGAAACTTCTAAGCGAGCTTTTGGAAAAGCAAAAAGCCGGTACGCTTACACCCGCCGAAAGATATAAAATCCCCTCGCAGGATATGCCGGAACAGGAACCGGCCGTCAGAATAACCAACGTCAACGAGGTGGCGACGGGATATACCGAGACACACGCAAAACTCGAAGCCCTGCGATGTCTTCGATGCAAAAATGCCCCATGCGTCCAGGGTTGCCCGGTTCGCATTCGGATAAGAGATTTTATCGTAGCGATCGCCGACGGTGACTATAAAGAAGCCCTTTCAATCATCAAGGAAAATTCGCTGCTCCCCGCCGTATGCGGCCGAGTCTGCCCGCAGGAAAACCAGTGCCAGCTCACCTGCACGGTCGGCAAAAAATTCAAAGACCCCACTAAGGCCGTCTCAATCGGCAGGCTCGAAAGATTCGTCGCCGACCTCGACCAAAACTCAGAGTCCGTCCCAGCAGTGGCCGCCGAAACCGGGAAAAAAGTCGCAATCATCGGCTCAGGCCCCGGCGGGATTGTCGCCGCAGCCGATACAAGAAGAGCCGGACACGATGTCACTCTCTTCGAGGCCTTTCACAAGACCGGCGGCGTGATGGTTTACGGAATCCCGGAATTTCGACTGCCAAAAGCCATCGTACAAAAGGAAATCGATACCCTGACAAAAATGGGCGTTAAAATCGTATGCAACTTTGTCGTCGGTAAGACAAGAACCATCCGGCAACTGCTGAATGAGGACGGTTTCGACGCCGCCTATATCGGTGTGGGTGCGGGACTGCCGAATTTTATGGGAATCGATGGTGAATCCCTTGTCGGAGTTTACAGCGCCAACGAATACCTCACGCGGGCAAATCTTATGAAGGCTTACAGTTACGGCACAGACGCCGATACACCAATCGCCCGTTCGAAGAAAGTCGCCGTTGTGGGCGGCGGCAATGTCGCTATGGATGCAGCCAGAACAGCAGTCAGACTCGGCGCCGACA
>CAYVXS010000737.1:0-1637 GCA_964454885.1 uncultured Pirellulales bacterium | reverse complement strand
ATCAAAATCTCCATGAACCAAAGAACAGCGAACAGCATAGATTATTTCTATAGTTTCTTCATAAAATAAATCGGTTTGAATATTCAATAAATAATAATTTGAATCTCCAATCTTTATTTTATCCTTTTTTACTCTAGGATTTTTATGTAAACAATAATAAGAAACATTTCCGGAAGTATTGGTTAATTGATAGTTATCTAAACTCTCAACTGCTAAATTTCCTAAAGCTTCATTAAATTGCTTTCCCACATTAGAAGTATCACTAAAAAATATAGTAAAATAATGTTTAATTCTGCTTTCTTGTTTATACTTATTAATTGCCTCTCTATCTTTTGTTATTGGAGGATTATCTGCTTCAGAATCTTTCTTATACCAACAATTAAATGCCAACCACAACTTAAGAAACGGAGTAATATATTCCAGTTCTGATTTTTGAAATAATCTGAAATTCATTGATGGCATCCTGAAGATAGGGGTATTTTTTCCCTGTTGTCTGATTTTCGACAGGGAAGGACAGATTAAGAGTGCTGATGGACATTGGGTCGGCATATATAGTTGAGCCATACCGGTCGTATGCCCTGACTGTCCACCATGTTTGGTCGAATGGTAATTCAGTAACAACATCGTTGGGCGGTGTCGGAGTGTCGGAGATTATATTGAAATCCATTACTCGGCAGGGATTTTCTCCCTTTAAAAGCTGGTACCCGACAGCATTTTCACTTTCCTGGCATGTTAAAACCGCTCCGTTGAGAGCTCCTACATCTATTGGTTTCAATAAAGTGACTGGTTCCGGCAGCCTAGCAGGGAAATTCGCTTCATCGAAGAATTGCATTTCACCGGTAGGCGTTCCTTCCCAGTGGAATTCATAAACCATATGTTGTGGAGTTTTTGCCAATTGAAGATTTTTACCCGGTCCGACAATTGACCAGTACGCACCGGCAACAAGCCCGCCGTTAAACTCGTTCATAGTTGGATTCGTAAGAGAATCCTTGTACCACGTCGGCGGGTATCCGTGGTTGTTAAGGGCGACCTGGACATTCAAAATGCTTGGATAAAAATACGGCCCGGTCCCTTCGTATGTATCCATCCAGCACAGCTCTCCATCGACTGCGCTATCTATGAAGTTTAAAATACTCTCGGAATAATCTCTGCAACGGCCGTCCAGCAATGTTACCCTGTTTACATTATATCTGGAATCCCTGTAGGTCAGGTTCATGCGGATTGCCGCATCTATCGCGGGCTGGCCGCCGGTGCTGTGTCCCGAGGTCTGAATCATTTGATTATAATTCGGGGCCACTTCCGAGAGGTACTTAACAATCATATCACCATATTTGTAATAGGTCAGTCCTGAATTCGTGGGATCCGGTTGATACGAAAAACTTAAAACATTTACCACGTCATTCCATTCACTGTCGGACCACGCCCCGCTCCCATTAATGCAGTCTCCGCCTCCGAAATAGATAAACGTCGGTTTGTTTGGATCAAACGGTTTGTTTTCCAGTTGATATGTAACTCTTTCGAAATACGGGAAGATTCTGACCTCTGCGATATTCGGCAAACTCTCGTATTGCCCGTCATAGACGATAAGCTGGAACTCGCATATTTGAAGTGCATCCGTCTGGATAAGGCCGCTGATT
>CAYVXS010000736.1:0-1641 GCA_964454885.1 uncultured Pirellulales bacterium | reverse complement strand
GTAAAAGTGGATGTGTTAACATTCGAAAGAGATTATGTAAAACTGGAAGCTACCGATGCAAATACCGACATATCGATTAACGCAGGAGTATTGGTAGATGATGTAATAAAAAGGTGGTGCTTTTGGGTGGTTCCCAAATTGACAGAAGGCGATCTTTATATCGTTTCAGCGGAAAAAAGAGAATGATACGATGAAATTACCTGTTTCAGTGATTATTCCGGTAAAGAACGAATCTAAAAATATTCAACCTTGCCTGCACAGTGTGGACTGGGCCGATGAGGTGTTTGTTATCGATTCTCAGAGCACGGACGGAACAATTGAAAAGGCAAAGGAGTTTGGGGCAACTGTGGTCCAGTTCCGTTACGAGGGAGGCTGGCCCAAAAAAAAGAACTGGGCCATAAAAAACCTGCCGATTAAGAACAACTGGCTGCTTATCCTCGATGCGGATGAAAGAGTGACACACGAATTACGAGATGAAATCAGCGAAGCAATACTGAATAAAGACATAGACGGTCATTATCTTCGCTGGAAGTTCATGTTCTTAGGGCGATGGCAAAAACATTCGTGGAATCATGGCTGGATGCTCCGTCTCTTTCGAAAAGGAGCAGGTGAATATGAAGACCTCGGCATGAGAGCCGAAGGAGGATGGGATAACGAGGTCCATGAGAATATTGTGATAAGCGGTAAAACAGCCTGTCTGAAAAATCCCCTGCTACACGAATCCAATCAAAACTTGTCCTATTGGATTTACAAGCAAAACCAGTTTTCAGACTGGAATGCCGTTCGAAGAATTAGACAAATGCAGAACAAAATGCCTTCTGTGAGAAATATGTGGAGTAAAAATCCTCTTAAAAGAAGGAAATATCTCAAGGCATTGTTTTTACGAATGCCCTGTAAATCCATGATAATGTTCCTATATCTGTATTTTATTAAGCTTGGTGTATTAGACGGTGTTCCCGGCTTCTATTTTTGTATGCTCCGCGCAATCCATGAGTTTAATATCTCGGCAAAGATATACGAAATGCATATCAAAGAACGGAGGGGACAAAAGAGAATTGATAAAAAATACTGTAATGAAAAACCTTTATCCGACTCCCTGCAGGAATTTTCCGACGCATAAAAAACATCTTGATATGAGTTCTTTTAAAATGAAATCGTTTCGAAGAAATTAATGCAATTCAATGTCACTACTTAACACATTAAAATATGTGACAAACCACCCATTGAATAAGAACCAAAAAGCTCAGGCTGTCTGCCGATTCTTAAAATGGCAAATCGGAAGCAGACTGCTGCCGGGTAAAGTCGTATATACATGGATCAACGGTGCTAAAATTATAATTTCCCCCGGAGAAACAGCTCTTACAGGAAATTTATATTGTGGTTTATACGAATTTACGGATATGGCTTTCCTGCTGCATGTCCTCAGGAAGGAAGATTTGTTTGTCGATGTGGGTGCAAACGTCGGTTCATATACGATTCTTGCATGTGCATCTGTTGGGGCAAGAGGATATTGTATCGAACCTGTCCCATCGACATACCTGCGCCTGATGGATAATATACGTTTGAATAACCTGATCGGGAACGTCGAGTGTCTAAATATCGGCCTCGGCGATGAAAAAGGAATTGCACGATTCACCTCAA
>CAYVXS010000735.1:0-1642 GCA_964454885.1 uncultured Pirellulales bacterium | reverse complement strand
TTGTGGGCGATCGTGTTGGGATCAAGGCCTCAGGAGGGGTAGCTTCCATCGAGGATGGGGTAACTCTCATGCGCTCCGGGGCAACAGTAGTTGCTATGCGCCGATATCTTGTCGATCAACTCAGAGAGCTTGAATCGACTGGTTAACAACACCGCTCATAATGACAAAAATATGGAATTTTCATGGAAGACAACACCCAAGCCACAAAAGAGAAAAAAATAAAACATTCATAATATGCAGCCGTTATCTTAGAATGTTGGACCGATTCTATTGACTGAAAACTCTCTGCAATTATTGACCTCGGCGGCAGTTTGTCTTCCGTGGCACACGTCGATTATAAACTCGAACATCTCATCCGCTATTGCATCGACCGGAGTGCCTCCGATGATCTTGCCGGCATCGATATCGATAAAGTTGCTCATGCGCTGATACATTTTCGTATTGGAAGAGATTTTTATTACCGGCGATACCGGATTGCCGACCGGCGTTCCCGTGCCGGTGGTGAACAATATAAGATTTGCACCGCCGGCGGCCATTCCAGTGACTGACTCGGGGTCGTTTCCGGGCGTATCCATAACAACAAGTCCCTTACACATTGGGCGCCGGCCGTACTCGACGAATTCATTGATGTTGGAATGGCCGCTTTTGATAATACACCCCAGCGATTTTTCCTCAATGGTACTGAGCCCGGCTTTGATGTTGCCTGGCGCCGGATTACAGCCTCGCGGGTCACCACCGGCATCTTTTATCATTTGAACATAGTCCTTAATTCGGGCAAGAATTCTCTGCTTTACAGCCTCATCCGGAATTCTGGATTCCAGGCTCGATTCTGCCCCGATCATCTCAGGTATTTCCGAGAGAATCACAGTAGCACCAAGCTCCACAAGCTTGTCAGTTACTAAACCGACAGCGGGATTGGCTGTAATGCCGGAAAAAGGATCCGAACCGCCACACTCAAGACCTACTGTCAGAGAGCTGATGTCAAAGTCGCTTCGCCGCTGCTTCGAGATAAATTCTTTTATCTGCCGAAGATAATCGCGAGCAATATCCATAATTTTCCGTACTTCGCCGATTTCCTGAATCACAATTGTTTTGACGAGTTTTCCGGCGTTATCGATTTTCGAGGCAATTTTTTCTGCAGTCACACTCTCACAACCAAGCCCTACCAGCAGCACTCCTCCGACATTCGGATTGTTACAGGTGCCGCTGAGGGTCCTGAGCACTTGCTCGGTGTCGGCGCCCATGTGTGTGCAGCCGTGTTGATGTGTAATCGGGATAATATCGGTATCGGTTTTTGCTATTTGCTCAACGACGAAATTTGCGCAGGAAACACTGGACATTACGATAATGTGGTTACGTATGCCAAAAAGATCGTCACTTCGCCGGTATCCTTTGATGTTGATTGTGGACATACGTTCATTTCCCCAAAGAGCTATACTGAGCTGATTAAATTGTGTATATGAACACAATTGCCTTTTTTGATATCTACCCCGGCAAGACCTATCACGAATCCATATTTATATATCGGCTCATCCGTGCTGATGTCCGAAAGTGCTATTTTAAAACCTGCCATGATATTTTCAGATACGGTGACGGTAGTTGGGCTTTCGCCGGAGCTGAATATATAATCTCCCGCCGGCAA
>CAYVXS010000734.1:0-1662 GCA_964454885.1 uncultured Pirellulales bacterium | reverse complement strand
CTCGGCGAATCCTAATACTCTCGATGTTTCCGCGACTCAAAACAAAAAGATTCCAAACATGCCGAACAGGCGGGTCAACTGGTCGGCTGTAAGTCCCTCGAATTTTACACCCGATATGCCTTTTATCGATGCCATAAACATTTTGCGTAATACAACGATTCCACATTTGAATATCATCGTGCTTTGGAAAAATCTGGAGGCCGCGGATATTTACAGGGATACCCCGATAGGAATCGATGGAGCTTCAGGAGTTCCTTTACGCACACATTTGAAGCTGCTGTTGATGTCACTTTCAGCGGGTAGTACGGAAAAATTGGGCTATGTAGTCGATGGTGGTGCTATCATTATATCAACGGAGAGTACTCTGCCTAAAAAAATGAGAACTCAGATTTATGATATTACTGATTTGGTGGGAACTCCCGCCGGAGCCGGTTTTATGCCGATGGGAATGCCCTTTGGTTTTGGAGCGATGCAATTCGGGACGATGTTACCTATGGGGCTTGGAGGATTATTCGGTGGGATGATGCCCTATGGGGGTACCGGTTATACCGGGCAGAGACAAACACCCTATGGAAATATGACCTCAAGATAAAATATATTACTGTCGCGGGAACACATTAGCTGATACGCACTTAAATTAAATCTGCCGCGATACTTTTAACAAAAGAAATCGTGGCCATTTCATTCGATATTATTAACATTTCCAGCAATTTAAATAAACAGATATAGTGTAATACTTGACCTTCCCGGCAGAACAGCTAAGATAGTGCACTTAATGAATACCGTGGTTCCTTGCAAGGATTTATAAATATTCGTAGTAGGTAAGTAATTCGTACAAAAGGTTTTGGTATGGCAACTATTGACAATGGCAAAGGTGTTATTTTCGATCTGGACGGAGTTTTAATCGATTCCGGCTGGGCACACAAACAGGCGTGGTACGACCTGGCCGAAAAAGAAGACCTGGAATTCTCGGATAAGTTTTTCAACGACACTTTCGGTATGCAGAATGCTCAGATTATCCCGATTTTGGTAGGGCGTGAATTGGAGCCGGGCGAACTTGAAGATATGTCCGATTGGAAAGAGCAGCGCTACCGTGATATTGTTTCGGAAAAACTGACTTTGTCACAGGGAGCGGAGAAGTTGCTGGTCGAATTAAAAGAAAAGGATTTTCGTATGGCAATCGGCTCTTCGACGCCGAAGGCCAACCTCGATTTAATTTTCTGTTGTCTGAGACTGGATAACTATATAAATGCATGTGTTACCAGGGAAGACGTAAAAAACGGCAAGCCGTCACCGGAAACTTTTATCCTTGCCGCACAAAAACTCTCGCTCTTACCTCATTATTGCGTTGTGGTCGAGGATGCTGTTCACGGGATCGAGGCTGCCAAGGCTGCGGGGATGCCGGTAATAGCATTGACGACGACAAGGGGTCGCGAAGATTTATCCGCTGCAGATATTATTGTCGATAATCTGGACGAACTTAAAGTCGAGGATTTCGTAAGTTTAATCAACATTCAGTAAGTTTGTAAATTGTTGCGATTAAATACCGGGCTTAATAAGAGTAAAAATATCGGGTGGATCGATGGATAACGAGCAGTTGTTATATGATATCAGTGAGCTGAATAACCTTTTCCGGGAAAGTGCCAGCATCCAAAACCTCCT
>CAYVXS010000733.1:0-1668 GCA_964454885.1 uncultured Pirellulales bacterium | reverse complement strand
GCGATATTCCAAAGTCTGAAGTCATTTCGCAGATAGAATCTTTGAATGAAGAATACAAAAACGAAGAAAGGGGATTGATTATAGTTCAGAAAGAAGATTTCGTCCAACTTGCGACAAACCCCGAAAACATCGACTATGTGAGTCAATTGATCAGTAGAGAGTTGAATTCCGATCTTTCCCGATCCGCGCTGGAAGCGCTTGCCATAGTCGCCTATAGGGGGCCGGTCACGCGCAGTCAGATTGAGGCTATACGGGGAGTGAACTGCAGCTACGTTTTGCGAAGTCTTTTGATCCGGGGATTGATCGATCGAAAAGAGACATCCGATATCCGGGGATATTTATATGAAATATCCTTTGATTTTCTGAAAAGTCTGGGTCTTGCAAATGTGAGAAATATGCCTGATTGGGAAAAGTTATCGAAAAATGAGAAAATTGATGAACTGCTCGCCGGCACGGAAAAAAATCCGGATAACAAAGACTGATTGAGTATTTTACGAATAAATTTTGAAAACATGTCCCTATTTGCCAGTTTATTGATATTTGTATTCGTTCCGGTACAGTTTTACTTCGCCGGATTTTTCGCAAAACCGGAAAAACCGCAAAATATCCGGATGGAAAAAATAGAAGGAGCGACAGACGACAAAACTTGGGAAACGGATAATTCTTTCAAAGAATCCATTGACAGTACGATGGGGAGCAAGACAGCCCTGACTGAATTTGGATATATACCCAGAAGAAGCGGGGAATATCAGAATATCGAGATATCGGCTGGATCATCGGTCGTGGTTGATGCCGATTCCGGAACCATACTGCACTACGAAAAGGGAAGGGATCGTATGCCAATTGCATCACTTACGAAAATAATGACAGCGATCGTCGTGATGGAAAATGTGAAGGATCTGGATGAGCCGGTAACAATAGAGGGTGAAGATTTGGACGTCCCTGCCGCAAAAGTCGGGTGTCCATCAAGTGTTTCATCGCAGTGCTATGGCGAAAAATTGCAGGTTGGTGAAAAAATATCCGTAAGGAACTTGTTGACCGCGATGCTGATCGACAGCGCCAATGACGCGGCCGTCGCCCTGGCGAGACGCGTTGCCGGAACCCAAAAGTCATTCGCAGTGATGATGAATGAAAAAGCTAGGCAGTTGAATTTGGCGGATTCCAATTTTTGCAATCCAACAGGCCTTGACGAAAATGGTTGCTACTCCTCCGCCTATGACCTGGCCCGAATCGCGGCCTATTCGATGAAATATGTTACAATATGGGAAATAATGAGAACCGAGGATGCGAGTGTGAGCTCTGTTGATGGAATCCACAAACACATACTAAAAAATACCGACGAGCTTTTAGGAAAAATGCCGAACAGCATTGGGGGCAAAACCGGATTCACGTATAATGCCGGGCAATCATTGATGTTCGCCGCTGTCGACCCGCAAACCCAAAACCACGAAATTATTGCCGTTATACTGAATGACGACAATCGCTGGGAGGATATGAAAAGTCTGGTCGATTGGACATTCCGGAGCTATGATTGGAAATAGCCTTTACGAACTATGAAGTTTGCTGACATAACCACAATTCATGCCGCGATGGCCGCTCTCAAGATCTGGATTATTGGAACGGCGGCTTTTGTCGCATACCAACTAATCCCTCCATTTGCTGTCGCCA
>CAYVXS010000732.1:0-1672 GCA_964454885.1 uncultured Pirellulales bacterium | reverse complement strand
AATCGGTAACAAACCGGCCGGCGTTTTTAACCGCCTCGGCATCCGAGACCTGGTAAGACAGGAAAGGCATATCGGCTACCAGGAAAATATTCGGTGCACCTCGCCGGACCGCTTTGGTGATTGTTACCATGAAATCCATTGTGGCGGCGAGTGTCGAATCGTGCCCGAGCATGAGCTGGGCGGCGGAATCGCCCACGATAATCATTTCGACATCGGTTTGCGAGACAAGCAGGGCGGTCGTGTAATCGTAGCAACTGATTGCGGCAATTTTCATGTTAGTTTTCAGAATTAAGGGTCGAAAATGTTTCTATTTCACGATTTTCAACAAAGAAATAACAGCAACTCCGTTAAAAATATCGGAACAAGCTTAATTTATCAAGCGTAAAGTAATATAGATTCTGAGTTAAAATTCAGTGCTTTTGCGAAAAACTCGAGAAAGTTTATTTTTTTTGACATTAAAAGCTTGATTGTTCAAAAGGAAAATGTAGTTTTTTATTAATTAAGGTTTTTTTACTAAAGAAATTCTTGCTCACTATTCGATTTGATATATACAGGAAATTTTATAGTTTAATAAAGAATATTATTAAAGCTATTATCAGCTTTTCATCACCCTCCTCCGAAGCCAGATTCTGTTTTTAGAATCTGGCTTTTTTAAAGCACTGCATGTTAATATGGGAGAGTGTTTTTGTTGTGCCGCTCGTTAAAATGGGAAGTCAATTTGCTGCTTTTCCGGCGGTGACAATGCGGTCGTTATTGTGGAAATCTTTCTCGATTTTTATCTCGTTAAAAATTTCGGTTTCTTCGAGCAATTTTGTTATCACTTGTCCCTGGGCATAGCCGATTTCCAGAATCAAAGCGGCATCCGGTTTAAGAAATGAGTCAACTTTCTCAAAAATCCGGCGGTAAATATCCAGACCATCGTCGCTGGCGAAAAGAGCCAAACGCGGCTCGTAGTCCTTGACGTTTTTATCGAGTTTTTCATATTCGCCGCTGCTGACATAAGGCGGGTTGCAGACGATCAAATCGAATTTACCGACGTCGAGCTGGGGTATTATCGGGTCGAACAAATCGCCGGAAAGGAGCGTGATTTTGTCCTGTAGATGATGCTTTTCGATGTTTGTTGCGGCGACGGCAAGGGCGGCATCACAAATATCCGTTGCGATGATTTGGGCGTTTGGGAAATTTTTTGCGATAACCGCGGCGATACATCCGCTGCCGGTACATAAATCGCAGACGTATTGCGGGCCGTTGCGAGTTCGAAGAAATTCGATGGCTCTCTGGACAAGCAGTTCCGTCTCCGGCCGGGGGATCATGCAATCCCGTGTGACATTCAGCTCCATCGAATAAAATTCGGTTTTGCCGACAAGATAGGCAATCGGCTCGTGTTGGCCGGCGCGACTGACAAGCTCCCGCAGCTTATCTAATTCCGGCTTTTCGACGACCTTGTTGTATTGGGTGTATAATTCGATTCGTTTTAAACCTAAAACATACGACAGTAAAAGCTCGGCGCTGAGGCGGGGTGAATCGATCCCCTTGTCGGTGAGGAATTGCCTCACCCAGTTGAGCAGCTTCGTTATAGTCCAGGTTTCCATGAAATGATTAAATATAAACCTTGTCCATCATTCTCGGGAAGGGGATGCACTGGCGGATGTGTTTCTGATTGGTCAGCCAT
>CAYVXS010000731.1:0-1675 GCA_964454885.1 uncultured Pirellulales bacterium | reverse complement strand
CGGATATGCAGCTTATCGCCGCAACCGGTTCGGATGCCACGATTTTCCCGAACGGCCCGGCGGAAATAGAATATCTTTGGAAGCAATGGCGGCAGTTAAAACCCGAATTCGTTGACGAGCATTTTTATCGCAATCCGGACTGGTTTTTGGAGAACGTCAACTGGTACGATGACTATGACCGTACCGGACCGAAATTGTTTGTTGGCGAATATGCCGCCCAGAGTGTCGGTGTCGCCAGTCCAGACAACCGTAACAATTTAAAATGCGCATTGTACGAAGCGGCGTTTATGACCGGAATGGAGCGAAATGCCGACTTAGTGAGAATGACTTGCTACGCCCCGCTGTTCGGGCAAGAAGATGCATGGCAATGGCGGCCGGATATGATTTGGTTCGACAACCTGAACGTGTACGGCTCGGCGAATTATTACGTGCAAAAGCTGTTCAGTCTCAATCCCGGCACAAACCTGTTGAACGTCCGGTTAAAGGACGTTCCGAATCTCGATGATACGAAGAAGGCACTATCAGTAAGCAGCACCTTTGATAAAAAAGCCGGCGAAGTCATCATCAAGGCGGTCAATGCCACGGGCAAAGGACTTAAGGCGGATATTGAGCTGCAGGGTGTAAGCAAAGCCGGACCGCAGGCAAAAGCAGTAATATTGGCGGGGAAATCTCTGGATGATGAAAACTCCCTGAAGGAGCCAAAGAAAATCTATCCGGTGGAAAAATCCGTTTCTGTAAAAAGCCCGAATTTTTCATACGAGTTCCAGCCGTACTCTTTGACTGTTCTGCGAATTCCGATTGAATAAAAAAATTCATAATCCCCTGACCATATGTCTTGGGACGTGTGATATGAAATCTTGAGCAAAACCCGGCAGTTTTGTTCCATACCGGACGTGATTTAACTTTGTTCCCCCTGAGGGAGAACAAACTTGCCCCTTCAACGTTGTTCAGGGATGTCCTGAGCACCAGTCAAAGGATTGTTTTCTATATCTATTTCCTCGAATTGGCAAAAAATCCTTGAACAAATGACCGATATTCTGGTATAATAACAATGTGTATAAGGCGGATTATATCTTTGGCATAATATCATAAATCTTGCAGTCATTATTTATATTTATCTTTTTTTTCTATTCATACTAATCCCGCCTGATAAAACAAGTTGGACGAGGGACGAAAGACATTTTTTTTATCTGTCCTCTGTCATCTGTTATCATAACGAGGGATAGGAAAATGAAGGAAAAAGCAAATCTCTTAAAGTGGTTGTTTATCATCCTGTTCGTTGCGTTATGCCCGGCTATAAAAGGGGAAATAATCCCTGAAGAAACCGAGACGAAATACGGCGGCGGAACCGGTGAGCCGAATAATCCCTATTTGATCTATACTGCCGAGCAGATGAATACAATCGGCACAGAACCAAGCGATTGGAATAAAAAATTCAAGCTCATGGCTGATATTGACCTAGCTCAATATACAGACACGCAATTCAATATCATCGGTTATTATGTAAGCTACAGTAACAATAAACCGTTTACTGGTGCCTTTGATGGTAACGGCCATGCAATCTCAAACTTTACATATATCTCTTCTAATTCAAACAGTATAAGCAATATTGGACTTTTCGGGTATGTATATGATGCTGATATTATAAATCTGAAGGTGATAGAACCTCATATTG
>CAYVXS010000730.1:0-1680 GCA_964454885.1 uncultured Pirellulales bacterium | reverse complement strand
TTATTGAAATACTGGAAAAGCAAATTATTTCCGTAGTGAGGGCGACTGGGTGGCACCTATAAAGAGCTCTAAGTCAAGTTAGAAATTCTACGCTTTCTCAAAAAAACATTTTGATTGAGAGCAATTCTTTCGCTGCTTCGGTCAGGATAGATCCCTGCAAATATGTTCCTGACCTGTTTTCGTCGACTCCACAAGAGCCGCTCTTGAAAAACAATATAAAGCACCGCGGGTATCGTAATCTGATAATATATAACGGCAATCCAAAAACGTTGCCACGCACCTATCGGGAACTGGCCTTTACCTATGGCCGTTCATGCAGATCATTGCGGCAAAGCAAAAAATACCGGCCGGTCATTCAGCCACGGGAACCTCGCACTTAGGCGGGTTCATTGCCACCCGCGGACCTGGCCGGTATAAGTACCATCATATCCTTTGTGCCCATTGTTGCATCTTCTATTATAAACCTTTTCGTTTTTCAGACCAGACTCTCGTCAAACCGACACGAGCCTTTCCACATACCCCACATCACGGTCAGCAGCTTCCGTGCCACCGTATGCCGGGCATTACTTTGTGTCAATCCATTCTGAATCAATTTTTCATAATAATCCTTAAATACGTTGTCCTTTCCATTTATAACACATACTGTCGCACCCATGACGGCGTTCTTCAAACGCTTATTCGCATGCCAGACCAGCTTGAACTGTCCGGTTTTGTAACGACCATGTTTGTCCTTGCCGCTGCTGTTATGTACAAGCCCCAGACCACAATATTTCCACAACTGGTTCTTTCGCCTGAACCGCCAGGGTGTATCCAGATAGGCGAATATCGTTGCTGCGCGAATTGGACCTATTCCGCCCAGTTCCTGCCACCATTTTACGATCGGATATTTCCCGGCCCGGCGGATAAGCTGTCGTTTAGCCAGCTTGGCCTGGCGTGCCGTCGCATCATAACCGATCCACAAAAGATCAAGCATCTCTGCCGCGTTGCGGTCTTCCATGGTCGCCAGCCACTGTTGTCGTTTAGCTGTATCCCGTAATACACCACGAGGTGTCTTGATCCCGTGCATCCGGCCGTAAGCCCTGATCTTGTTGATCGCACGCGTTGCATCCATGACCCGGTCATGGTAAAGCCCGACCCATCGCTTCAAACACCACATATCCACGTCAAGGCTGTGATGCACTGCGCGAAGATAGTTCCCACGCAACAGTACTGCAAGCTTTCCCGAATCTATCTTGTCGTCGCTGTCCCCATCCAGGGCGATTAACTTGTTACGACGAGGATCGGATACGATGAAACGTTCAACTTTGTCAGACAGATTCCGGTAAAGCCAGCCTGCCATAGGTCCTTCTTCCATTGCCAGATGCTTTTTGCCAGGGAGCGACTGGAGCACCTCGGCAATCGCCGTTATTGTCGTCGGTACAGAGTAACGCTCAACGATTTTACAGCTTTTTTCAACAGCCAATTCTGTATTGTTGCAATGCACGTCCATCCCGATATAATAATTAACCATGACGCAATCCTTTCAAATTCAGATGTTGTTAAGGGTTTAAAATGTCACATATACACTATCTGAGAAAGAATTGCGTCTCTTTATATATTCAGCCACTGAGTCCTTTGGGGACGAAGTGGATGGCAATCTTAAATAATAATCATTTATCATTTATCATTTATCATTTGGAA
>CAYVXS010000729.1:0-1681 GCA_964454885.1 uncultured Pirellulales bacterium | reverse complement strand
ATCAAGTCGCGATTAGTAAACATAGTCAAGTAAGTTGAGGCAATATGTTTCGACTAAACATATTAAAAAGCGAGTTAGTAAAAGCGGCATTTTTAGTATTGCTAATCACGATTTGTGTTTCTGTAGAAATAAAGGCCGCATCAAAACCAAGCTCGGTTGAGATTGCTCGTAATGCTGCGGCCGAAGGTGAGCTTGCTTACAAACTGACGACGCCGGAGGAATTCAGAGAGTTGCTCGGACCAGCCAAGGAAGAGAAGATGACAAAAGACGGCGGCATGGATATCCTCGATGTGAGCTATACTGACCTGAAAGCAAGGTTCGGCAGGATGAGAGAATTCTCAGCTCCATTGACCCTGCTTTGGATAAATGCCGGAGGCAAGTGGATTGATATTGGCAAGGACAGAAAGATTGTCCTGCGGAACGAAGCAGACCTAAGTCGGTTCGATACATTCTGGGGATTCGCCGGTGTGTCATTAGCTAACGTCGATTTAAGAGAACATATCGAACTGCTTGAGAAAATGCCTTTCGACAATCGAACTGTCTGGCCCCAATCCGATAAGCTGCCGAACGGATTCGATCCGGTTGCTCTGCTCGAAGAAGGTAAGAATCCGGGACTTGGCATTCGCAGTCTTCACGAACAGGGAATCGACGGCAGGGGTGTAACAATTGCTATAATAGACCAGCCGTTATTAAGAGACCACGTGGAATATGCAGACCGACTGATTGAGTATGAACCTGTCGGGCTTTTAACGGCTATGGCCTCTCCGCAGATGCACGGCCCGCCGGTCAGCAGTATAGCGGTTGGAAAAACATGCGGCGTAGCACCAAAAGCCAGGCTGCGTTACTTTGCCGTACAGATGTGGGTGCCGGACAATAAACCATACTGTTACGCCATCAACAAGCTCATCGATTTTAACAAAGATAAGGATATTTCGCAGCAGATTCGAGTCGTGAGTATCTCAACGGGGATGTTCTCTCAACAGGCTAACTTCGATCAATGGCAGGAGGCTCTCGACGAGGCCGAGAAGAATGGTGTCCTGGTGGTGACCTGTCATCCCGCATTCCTGCAATACGGAACACTCGATCGCATTCCCGGTCAGGATCCGGATAAACCAACGAGCTACCGCCGGGGAAAATACGGCCGAAAGGAAAACGTTCTGCATATTCCCGCCGGTAATAGAACAATCGCCAGCCACATTGGGCCGGATGTTTATACCTTTGATCGCACGGGGGGTATGAGCTTAGGGGCGCCTTACATGGCGGGGCTGGCCGCATTAGCGTACCAGGTTATACCGGACATTGAACCGAAGACCATCGTCGATCTATGGCTAAAAACCGCTACACAAAACGACGACGAACCGATGATTATCAATCCTGTCGGCTTCATTGAAGCCGTCCGGAAACTGAAATGAAATGATGGACAGAAATGATGTGTGTCGAAATTGAAGCAAAGTTAAAAGTTGATTCGCCGGGCGATATCGAGAAAAGGCTACGGGAATCCGGTGCCGTGTTCGTAGCCGAGCAGAATCAGGTGGATATTCATTTCGATGATGCAGATTCGACTTTGGTTCGGAACGATAAATGCCTGAGATTACGACAGCAGGAGGTCAATGGAACGAAGTGTTTTTTTCTGACCTATAAAGGTGCAAAAGAGAAGAGCAGTTTCAAAAGAAGACAGGAA
>CAYVXS010000728.1:0-1682 GCA_964454885.1 uncultured Pirellulales bacterium | reverse complement strand
AAAAACTTCCAGACCCGGCCTTTGAGGTTCTATATCGGACAGATGCATCGCATCTCCATGCCCCAAACCGGTCGAATAAAGCCCGGTACCATCATCGTCAATGGCGCACGCACCGTAAATAATTTCATCTTTTCCGTCGCCGTCAACGTCACCGACACTTAACTGGTGATTGCCCTGACCCGTATATTCATGATTTACACCGTTCTCTATCGCTGTAAAAGTCCATCGGTGTGTAAGCAAACCATCTCTGAAATCCCACGCGGCCAGAACTGTGCGACCGCGATAACCTGAGCGGCCTCGATAATAACCACGACACATTACCAGGCTCGGCCTTTCGCCATCGAGATAAGCAACACACGCCAGAAACCGGTCGCATCTGTTGCCGTAATTATCTCCCCAATCTGCGACAGATCCTCTTTGAGGAATATAGTCAGTAGTGACAAGCTCGGCACCGGTCAGACCGTCAAAGATTGTAAGGAATTCCGGCCCGCTAAGGATGTAGCCTGATGAATTACGGTAATCCGCATTTGGGCTGCCGATAGTCTTACCGAGGCCGTCCACAGTGCCATCGGCCGTCTTACAGGCTACTTCCGCCCTGCCGTCGCCGTCTAAGTCATAGACCATAAACTGAGTGTAGTGGGCGCCCTCACGAATATTTATCCCTAAATTAATTTCCCAGAGAAATGTCCCGTCCAGTTTGTATGCCTGAAGTATCGGCTCATCAGTGTATCCGTCATAAGCATTATCCTGGCTGGCTCCGGTCTGGTGCAGGACAATTTCATATTCGCCGTCTCCGTCGAGATCTCCGACGGACGCATCATTGGGCGTATAACCGGCGGGAGTCTCAAGGACAATCGTGAAGTATTGTTGTGCAGGTGCATCTTCCGGCAGAGTAAATGCGGCACTTGCCGCTAATTCGTTGCCGTCTATCACGGGTTTTACAAAATAGGAAGCAGACCGGCTTAGATTGACGCTATAATCAATATAGTTTGTGCTTTGAATAATTGGAGAATCATTGATTTTGACAGGCTCCGCGTCGCCGGTTGAGCGATAGAGATTGAACGCAATATTATTCGGATCTGTACCCAGCATCCGCCATCCCACATACACATTGCTGGTCCTCAATCCTCCGAGATTGACGGCAATAAGTCCCCTGCCCAGGTTTTCCATCTGCCGCGGTGGTATTGGTTCTTCCGGTTCACCTGATATCGCATTTTCAAGGCCGGCCTGTGAAGGCAGGGGCAAAAAAGTCAAGATTATCACAGATAAGGCGAAACTGTGGTATATGAAGAATTTTTTCATAACAGCACCAAGAGGGCTTTGGGAAGGTGCATTATATTCGATCAAAGATGGCTGTTTCCGTCAGCACCCGTACCTCTGTAATAAACTTTATTCCAAATTCATTCCCCATTAATTTATATGTCATTCTTATAACTTTATCATACCATAACTTACATTAAAATTCAATCTTAGTTGAATTTACCCAATCCATAATCGACGGATTGGCTTTTTACCACGTCGAAGCAGAAAACGAAGCCGGGTGTTTTCTCCAAGAGATAAATTGGCTTTGTTTTTTTGGCCCCAAAATAGCAAAATCCCGTCTTTCTCACCTATTTACTTGTCATAAAAGAAGTTAAACTAAATTACCCATTTTAACATTGGCTTTGTTTTTTCAAAATTCA
>CAYVXS010000727.1:0-1689 GCA_964454885.1 uncultured Pirellulales bacterium | reverse complement strand
TAATTGCGATAGAAGAATCAGAGAAAAATTATCTATAGAAGAACTTTCCAGAAAAGTTATGACAGCCATGAAGCAGTTAAAACAGCAATATCGGGCGGTATTGTCACTACGCTGTTTCGAACAGTTATCTTACGCCGATATCGCCGAAGCCCTGCAGTGCAACGAGGTTACGGCCCGCGTTCTGTTTTTCCGCGCTAAAAAGGCCATAAAAAAACAATTAGCCAGTCAGGGCCTGAGCAAGAGCTTATTATTGACGTCTCTGGGTCTTTTCGGCAAACTTACCGCACCGGCGGATGCGGCCTCTTCGGTGACAGTCACGGCGGCCTCTACCAAGGTCGGTCTGACCACGGCCGCATTAGCCACAGCCGGCTCGAAGCTGGGCATTGCTACAATAGCGGTGGTAGTATCGCTGGCGAGCATAGGTATAAAAGTCATGCCTGAACTATCCGGGCCGGATTCATCTTCACCTGCAATATCTTTACCTTCCAGGAAAGATGTAAATAGTATTCATTTCACATCTCAAGTACAGGATAATGATCCGAATCTCGGCGGCAGTTACAGCAAAGGAGCTTACGAACAACGGTTTTATTTCCCGGAAGGAATCGACGGGCCGATGTTTATGCGGATGCAGCGATGGACTACGGAACAGGATAAGAAATTATGTTCCTGGCTCGAAAACAGCCAGGGCAACTATTATTATAATAGCGGCGATAATCAGGTCTATATCCATAACTATCGCGTGTGCTGGAGCAACCTGAAAGTCTGCCGATTGCCTACCGATACGGAAGAATTTAACGCGTTCCTCTCGAAAGTCGAAGGTGACACATCCTCTTGTTGTGAATACAAACGCGATCCGGGAACGGGATTATTAATCAGCTCCGTTGATTACAGATTCGTTAATACTGCTAATTTTTTGACGGAATATCTTTATAATACGATAGGCCCGGAGCAATTCGAATATAACTGGCCCACAGATACCCCTGTTATAGATGAGCGTGACCAGATGCATAAAAGAGGCTGGACGTATTTTAACATCAGCGGCGAATTAAACGGCAAAAATATCTCCGGCCGGGGACAAATTCCATTCGTATATGATGCCGTTAATGAACACCCGGCGTGGATGAGACTAAATGTCGGAAATGAGCTTGAAATTATTGACTGCCAGGGAGGAGCACTATTACGTCGAGCCGACGGCACTCCAATCTCAGCTTATCCGGCGGGTACATTCCTCAAGGGGCTTTCCCGGCCATGGATGGGTCTTCATACAGCCGATCTTGTCCGCAGGGACGCAGTCGAGAAACGTATATGGTTTGAAAGCAAATATCTGGAGAACGAAGACATAGTCATTATAACACTCGACAATCGGGAAAATACGTCTCTTATATACACTATAAATATGGAAAAGGACATCGTCGAAGATATTAGATTCGTCGTAAACGGAATGAATGCAGGAACGCTGTACTTTTCATACCTCCAGGATATCAGCCAGGCCGACAGCGAATTCCCCGAGCCGGTCAGTACAGAAACTTCCCGGATTATCATACATGAAGGCCCCGGCATATTATGGCTGGCTAATTTGGTGTATGGAAACCTGGATAATTAAACTCCGTAGATTTTTTGACAATATATAAAAATAGTGTTACCTTCCAGTCAATCTACTGTAAGCTTTCACCCGGATAATTCAATTTA
>CAYVXS010000726.1:0-1689 GCA_964454885.1 uncultured Pirellulales bacterium | reverse complement strand
ACAAAACATCCGGAATCGAAGAAGCAGACTGCGTAATCTGTGAAATTAAACGGCCGGAGCAGTGGGCGATTCTGAGCGAAGAAATGGAACTGCTCAATAATGCACTGGCACAGATACCGTACGAGCAGCGCGAGGTCGTGACACTGTACATGCAGGCGGACCTGACTTTCAGGCAGATAGCCGGAATGCAAAACGCATCGATTAATACGGTCCAGGGCCGATATCGGTACGGAATGGATAAACTGCGGTCAATCTTGAATAGTGAGGCAGAAAAATGAAACCGGCAGATAATATAAAAATGTTATTCAAAAATGCGGCGATTAATACAAATCCCAAGACAGACAAAACAGTTCTTGATGGAATGTTAACTGCTCATGAAAAATCACAAAGTACAAATTCGGCCGCAACAAAGCCGAATATAAGGAAAATAATCATGAAAAGCCCAATTACAAAATTAGCCGCAGCGGCGGTGATCATAATTGCAGTGTTTATCGTAACAAATCAGTTCGGCGGCTCGGTTACGAATGTTGCCTGGGCGGATGTTGCCGAACATTTCGAATCCGTACCGTTTTTCAATCTCACCATATACGCCGGCCATGATACGTCTGCCGAGGCTATAAAAATAGAAATTTGGAAGTCAGAAAATGCCCGGATCAGAGCACATCAGGGCAACAATATAATCTTTGCTGATTTTTCCGACGGGAAGAACGAGATTATCGCCTTCGACCGTACAACAAAGCAACCTGTTAACGCCGGAGGATTAGTAATGATAAAAGCTATTCTCAATGACCTGTGCCCACAAGGGCAATTCTCTCTCGATACTCTCATTAACAGCTTTCCTTCCGACGCCAACGGTGTTACTCCTGTTGAGACAGCCGATACTGCAGCTTCGAGAGAAACAGTTGTTTTCGAAGCAAGGCACAAAGCAACACCAGAATGGATTCAGATATGGGCTCTACGCGGAAGCAAACTTCCCATCCGAGTGCGTTTCCGCGATCCAAGAAGCAATGAGTGCTCCGACATCTTTTTTAACTATTCAGAAAAAATGAACGACACGTTTTTTAATCCCGACGCCTTCGCGAAAGAATAAGCAACATATCAAGAACCGTACCATCCAACAGGCCGGGTCGAGTTGCCCGGCTTTTTTTATGCGCAATTAAGAAAACTACAGAAAAATTGATTTTGTTTATGTAAAAATATACCGCTAATTCGTTATTATATAGACGATCGTTAGTTTGCAAACTATTAGGTTGACCTTAAATGCTTGAAGATAAGCTGCTTATTATCAAATGCAGGCGTGGTAATAAGGATGCGATGTGCCGCATCTATACCAAGTATAAGGACCACCTGCTGACACTGGCCAAAGCACTTACCGGTGAGCAGGCGGAGGCCGAAGATATCGTGCACGATGTCTTTGTCTCTTTCGCCCGCCTGGCAAAGCAGTTTCATCTCACCGGAAGCCTGAAAAGTTATTTGGCAACCTGTGTAAGCAATCGTGCACGCGATAAAATTCGTGCAAAAACCAGGCACAACGGCGCGCCGGCCCCTGCGAATCCAGTTGCTCCTGGCTCGAACAATCCGGAGCAAAATTTAATTGAAAAAGAAGAAATAACTCTGCTTAGACGGGCCATAAACCAAATCCCATACGAGCAGCGGGAAGTAGTAATACTGCATATAAAAGGCGGCCTG
>CAYVXS010000725.1:0-1697 GCA_964454885.1 uncultured Pirellulales bacterium | reverse complement strand
CTCGAAGAACCCCTCGCCGTCATAAGAGACATAATCGCTGCTGACGGAACCAAAGCTAAGTGTACCTATAATACTCGCTTCCATGCTGTATAATTGTGTTAAACCGGCTGAGTTCCACGATATTGCTGTCGCGTCGTCGGCAACACCGGTGAATGCATACCCCATACCGGCAGCACGGGCACCATTACCTGTAAGGGCAAATTGTTCCTGTCCGAAAAGCAGTTGCGATATCCCGAACATGAGTATAAGAATAAAAACAACGGTAAACTTTGTCATTACTTCCTCCAAATTAGATTGATCTTCTATTGTTTATTTTGTTATAAATTTATCACCTATCGCGATTACGTTGCCGCCAAATGTCAGTTGTTTGGAAACACTGTATTTTTCGAAGGAATCGGTGACCAGTACTTCTCCGAGAACAGTCGTTTCTTTGCCCAGTATTTCACCTGTTATCGGATGTTTGATCGGCTCACCTTCCCTGTAGACGACACATTTCATTCCCTTTTTGAGTCCGCCGTTCCGCCCAACATCAAGAATCAATTGCTGATTATCGATTTTAATGACATAACCGTCGACCAGCGGCAGGGATTCGGTAATCTTTCTGGCCAGGTTTTCAACGGCATTTCTAACATTTTGTGCATCGGAGCTACCGGTATAGGCATCATGGGCGACGATGATTGCCGCAGATTCCGTATCGATGACACGGGCGTCAATGCTCAAAGCGCCTGAGGGTGATGCAGCTACACTGCCGATAATAATTGCGTCGACACCAATACCCTTACCTATCTCGGCTGCTGTAGTGGCGTCAACAATTCCGGACTGTCCAAGTGACTGTTCGGCCAGAACCTGGTTCAGGGCTGCTCTCTCCATCACTTTAAACCGGTCCTGGTTCCAGAGTACCGTTATCATTTTATCTAAAATAATTTCGCCGAGATCACGGCTGGCCCCCTTATTTTCAAAAGGCAAAACGGCTACCCCCATCCGTTCGCCTACCAGTTTGATCGTTTGTTTTCCAACAATCATATCCGGTTTCTTTGCATCCACACCGGCTGCTCCGACGGCAGCTGCCCCGGTACCGGCGGCAACGCCGACTTCTTCAACTGGTACAGTGGTCTTTGGGGGCGGTACACCGCCTCCAATTTGGCGCATATAGTCGCGGGCCCGGTCGGAAGCCTGCTGAGAAAGTGACATTTTCAGTTCTTTGATTGCACCATTGGTATCGCCTAATTGATACAGGCAGATGCCAAGCTCACGATGTGGAAAATATTCAATGAAATGCAGACCATAAGTTCTGACATGCTCATTATCGGTCTCGTTGCCCTCTAGCGCCTCGCGGAATAACTTTGCCGCTTCCTTATAATTATCGTTTTGCATTGCTTCCAGACCCTGTTCATAGACGCGATACCACTCGCTTCCGGCAAAAAGTCCGCTCACAGAAACGGCAATTAGTAAAATGGAAACGAAAAAAATTGAACCTTTGATCCTCATTGAACTACTCCCGAGAGTTGGTTAAGTTTATAAAAAGCAAACATCAGCCTGCCATGCATAAATTAAATCTTCACGCTATACATGGCGTGATCGTCTTTATCAGAAACCGGCAGATATTCACGTGAGCGGTAAGGGTTGCACATGAAAGAGCCGTGGCCTCTTCCCTTTTCCTATTTTTCAACGCTCGATTTTATCTTGCTAATCATAAG
>CAYVXS010000724.1:0-1699 GCA_964454885.1 uncultured Pirellulales bacterium | reverse complement strand
TACGGTCCTGAAAACCGCCCGCCCGGCCACGACGCGGCGCCTGCCGCGAACAACTCGTCGTCGCTGGGGCGTTACTTCTTCTCTTCGAACTATGGGCTTGAATTCCGTTTTAAAGGGCTTTATTGAACCGACCTCCTTAAGCTGCTCCTTAAGAGAATCAATGCGGTCGTAATCATATCCCATCCATTCGCAGAACGTTTCAAGACCCGCATCCGCTTCCCGCCGGACTCTTATATCATCGACTAAGGCCCAGCCGGCAGGATACTTTGCGTTCTCATCCTCAATTTCCAGTTTAACCTTCGCCTGTCCGATTTCAAACTCGACCGGCTCGGTTACAAAAGGCCAGGTCGGCCCGTAAGGACCGCGTATCCTAAGCTGGTCAATAAGGTCATTGGGCTCGTAAGTTATATCGGCCAAGCTGCTGTTTTCATCCAAACCCGCTATGGTATTTGTTGCAAGACCAGCCACACCGTAGAATTGGGATTTACTGCTGATAATATCTTCAGCCCACTGCTCGAGCACTTTGCGATAGTCCGACTCCTGCATCGCGAAAAGGTCGGAAAAATCCGGCTCATTAGGGCGAGAAACAAGCTCTATATCATTAAGGTCCTGGAGAGTAGCAAGTGCATATTTCAACGCCGAATCTCGAGCATAACCGGCAATGGCGTAATCGATAACGTAGTTATTTCGATGACGGTAGGCAGCTACCCGGCTGGCAAAGTTATAGCCGACAGCCGCAAGCACCAGCAGCACTACCAGCGTTATAAGAAGTACAAATCCGCCGCCTCGGGCTGAACCGGAACTTGAAAGGATAATTCCAGCATCCCGCTGATAATCTCGATTTTTATTAATGTATATGCTCACCGGTTTCTCCTGCCCGGAGGATTGTCATCCGGTTCATCTATATCCGGCCCCGGCTCCTCATTTTCATCGGGTTGAGAGCCGTCATCGAGCCCTTCCTGGTCATCAGACATCTCATTAACATCGAACATTTCATTGGCATCGAACATCTGGTTAACATCGAACGGCGAAAGGGTAAATTGTAGCTTGCGTGTCCTGTCAACGGCGAAGGTGCGGATAATTTTATCCTCCTCGGGAACATCGAAAGTCCCGTTTATCGTTTTATACGGCTGGGCGAATGAATGTGTGATTATAATCGCGGGAGGCAGATTCTCGCTCGTCCATCTGTCAAGCAGGGCGCCGCCCTGCGAGACCTCGATTCGGAATAAAGTAAGCCCCTCGCAAACCGGAACGAAAAGCTCGCGCTGCCAGGGCTCTTTCTGGTCATCCAGAAGTTTGTCCTCGAGAGCTATGCCGGAATGACTTCGATATAAAGTCAGCAGGCCGGTATCAGGGTCGATGCTGCTTTGCCAGACGATTTTTTCAAGCGGCTGGGACTGGCCTTTGGCATCGGTGATAAGCCGTAAAATCTCCATTTTTGCCACCGGCAGTCCGTCCTGGAATTTGTTCTGGATATCGATTCTGGCCTGCTGGCCGGCACCGGCAACACCGTCAAGGTCTTCTGCGATTCGCTGCAGGATTTCACGGGGCAGACGGTGGTATTCCAGCTTCGCCAGGCAATCCGACGCTCCGGCCTGCGCCCTGCTGTAAAGAGCCAGCACGACTATGAGAACCATCGAGCCTATTGTCACCGCGGCAAGGATTTCTATAAGCGTGAATGCACGTTTTTTCTGATTTA
>CAYVXS010000723.1:1474-1702 GCA_964454885.1 uncultured Pirellulales bacterium | reverse complement strand
TCATCGGGAGTCTTCAAACAGGCATTCGTGTGTAAATATTAGTTTTTTTGTTTAATCCCGATGTGGATTTATTCCGATAGAATCGTTGAATACGTATATAGTGGAATTATTCGACAGTCAGGAAGGTCCATGAATATGGGAATTGAGAACCAGTTGGAAAATGTAATTTACGTTGAATTGTCCTCTGATGGAATACAGATGGGCGACGAGCTTAAAGCTATTAACGAT
>CAYVXS010000723.1:0-1464 GCA_964454885.1 uncultured Pirellulales bacterium | reverse complement strand
GGGTGATTGTGATGTTATTATAGACTTTTCCCGGGTCGAGATAATTAATTCGTCTAACATCAGCAACCTGTTGATAATACGTGGCCTGTTGAAGGACAAAGGTCGCCGGTTGATTCTCAGCGGTATGAGCACGGTTACTAAATGTATCTTTGTTGTTGCCGGCCTTGCCGATGTTTTTACTTTTATCGATGACAAGTATGCCGCTGTGGAAGCCGTTAAAAATTCCGATTAATCCCCTCTTTTAATTACCTGTCGTTTTAATCTCAGGATTTGTAACGCCGCTAATCCGAATAATGTGAGTGAGGATAGTTCCGGAACTGTTTGGGTTTCCGTATCGTACACTACTGGGAATGTCTGTCCGGGCATTTTATTTAAATCCGTAAGAGCATTTCCCCGTCTTGTTTCTCTGTCCAATGCTTCTAAAGAATTTATATCGCCGGATTCGACATTATCTATGCACGCCGCGGATTTTCCTGAGATATAGATAATCTCTCTGCCCGGATATCCAGGGCAATAATAATATCGAAAACCGTGCCAGAACGGATAACACACCGATCCCAACAAATAACAGCCGCCCGTTATTCTGTATAAAGTGTCGTCGAGAAATGCATATTGATTCTCCAGGGCGTAATATATCCATTCGATGTTGTCCCCTTCATTGAAACTGCCGCATACCCGGTTAGTGCAGGGCAGGCCGACCATGCTATATCCGTATAGGTCCCAAACCATCCTGCTGCTTTCGATGCTGTACAGGGTACAGTTAAGATTGTTCTCACGGATGGGGACGGCCCTGCCTTTCTCCGCCGGTAAAATCAAAAAGAATCCGACAAAAAATAGAATACTACGTTTCTTGAATGAAACTGTTGCGGTGAACTTTATTGACCGGTGGAATTTCCGGAGGAGATGATCGCGAAAAAAAAGAACTGCGAACAGACTTGGTGCCACAGGGATCAGATTTCTCTCGCCAAGCCTGTTTCGCAGCCAATTTCCGAATGATTTCCAATACTTTCGAATTCCCGTTCCGTGGAAACCGACATCCTTGATAGATCCCTCCATGGATGCTTTCCTTATATTACTTCCTGTAATTTTTATATAGGCACTAATAAGCACCAAATCCTTTATAATTACTATTATCGGACTATTAGTTGGTAAATCAATCTCTTTTTTCCAATTTTTTTCAGGAATCTTTCATAGCAGGTTGTGATTTGATTTGGGACAAAAAATTGCGTTTCTGTATGAAAGTGGTATAATGGGAAAGAACGGGTTCCTCAAAGGGGAAATCTATCTTTGGGCCGGTAAATTTGCCGGACAGCTAAGACTTTGGATGGAAAGGAAGCAATATGAAACTCACAAAGTTTGTACTATGCGCGGTCGTACTCGTATTTGTCGGTTTAGCTCGTGCCGACTACGGTGAAAAGCAATTCTGGTTCTGGGCCAAGACCCCCCCGATGGGCTGGAATAGCT
>CAYVXS010000722.1:0-1717 GCA_964454885.1 uncultured Pirellulales bacterium | reverse complement strand
AGGATATGGAACAAATAGAAATTGATTTAGTTGAACGCCGAAGACAGCGTGGCGAACTAGATCCTGAATTTGTCGAAGGAGAAGGAACTAAGGAAATATAACAGGAGGATAATAATGAAGTTGCTTGGATTAACAACAAGCATAGCTGTTTGTCTGATCATTTTTTCTAAAGTGGTTTTGGATTCTGATTGGGATAATCCACCTGCTCTTAAAGATGTGTTCTATGAGTATTTCCCAATCGGCGGTGCTTTCAATCGTCGTCTGGTCACAGACAGAGACCCTAATGCAGCTGAAACGATGAATATCTTTCAGTATTTATTCTAAGACGTTTAATAGAAACGGTTATGAAAAAGGCAAATGAAATCCTGTTACCTGCTATCCTTCTTATAGCAATCAATGTGGGATATTCTCGATCTATCGAGCCTCCTTATGAAGTAGGCTCATGGCAGGGATTTCGACAAGCCGCGATAAGCTATACTTTTGATGACGGCTGCCTGAACCAGTTTGCTATTGCAATACCTATGTTCGATGAATTTGGTTTTAAGCTGACATTGTTCACTGTCACAGACTGGTCACCCGACTGGGCGGTACTGAAAGAAGCTGCTTCCGAAGGTCATGAAATTGCCAGTCATACTGTAACTCATCCCCATTTGAATGGATTGACTATTGAACAGCAAACGAAGGAATTGAAAGATTCCCAGGATGTTATTAACTCGCACATAAAAGACCGGAAATGCATCACATTGGCCTATCCATATTGTGTGCCGAGCAACCAGGAGCTGACCGAGAAATATTACATTGCGGCACGGCATTGCCAGGGATACATCGAGGATGCTACTCCAAAAGATTTCTACCAGATCAGCTCGTTAATTTGCGGCAACCTGGGTTCGGTCAAGACCACGGCGGATTTCAGTCAAGAATTCGAAAATACCCTGACCTCGAAAGGATGGTGTGTATTACTCATACACGGCATTGATGACGATGGAGGATATTCACCGCTGCCCTCAAAAACACTCAAAGAAAGTCTTGAGTATCTCAATGACCGAAAAGACAAGTTTTGGGTATCGACTTTCGGAAACGTTGTACGTTACATAAAGGAACGCAACGCAGTATCAGTTACAGAGTTGTCTAATAAAGATACTTCTATTACTCTTAAGGTAACAGATAATCTCGACGATGCAATTTACAATTATCCGATCACAATACGCAGGCCGCTGTCCGGGGATTGGTCAACTGCTTATGTTTTACAGAATTCTACGGCGGTAAATGCACGCATTGTGGAGGTCGATTCGAAAAAATATGTTATGTTCGATGTAGTGCCGGACGGGGGAGACATTATACTCTCTAAAAATCCTGACAGAGATTTGACGGGTAACGATGTCGAGGATACGAACGACCTTTCCATTGGAAACCGGCTGTGAGCATTGTAACCTGCGAATGGGACGGATTCATCCGTTGTATAAAAAGGAAAACCAAATGAAAGATAGTGAAAAATCAGATGTACAGAAAAGTTTAAAAGATGCGTTCAGGAATGATTTCTATATTGGCGCAGCACTCAGTTTGGATCAGATTTCCGGCAAAGAACCGAGCGCCATGGCCATTGTGGAGAAACAATTCAACAGCATCACACCTGAAAATATCGTAAAATGGGAAAAGATTCATCCGGAGCCGGATACATACAATTTCGAGCCTGTGGACCGTTATGTGGAATTTGGCC
>CAYVXS010000721.1:0-1717 GCA_964454885.1 uncultured Pirellulales bacterium | reverse complement strand
TTTATCAATAAGTTCGTAGATTCCAGTTATATTTTTTTCAATTTCTGAAATCTCCTGAATAAACATCGGATAACGCCTGGTGATTACAACGTCTAAGGGATCGAGAGTATTTTGGACAAAACTGGAAATTGCAGACAAAACCGATTTTTGCGGAAATCTTCTTCTGCGAATATCAACCCCCGCCTGTTGAACACAGGAAGAAATAAGGTCTCTGGAATCTTCTCTGTCCAGGATTGTAAACTCAGGAGAAATATCAAGCTTTTTGCCGTGTTGTCTGAGAATGCGATTGGCGATATGGTGAAAAGTGCCGCCCCAGATGTCTTTGGTTTTTTGCCTGACTAAAACTTCCACCCTGCCGAGCATCTCACGAGCCGCGCGGTTGGTGAATGTCACGAGCATTATTCGTGAAGGATCCACCCCGTTATGAACCAGCCAGGCAAGGCGGTATGTCAGTGCGCGGGTCTTTCCACTTCCGGCACCGGCTATTACCAGCATTGGGCCGTTACCCGCGGTGGCGACTGCTAATTGTTCCCGGTTTAAATCCGCTGTAAAGTCTATCTCTCCTGCCGCAGTTCTTGATTTTAACGTGAATTTTCGTGCCATCGTCTTCTATAGAATCACTGTATTTACTTTGAAACATCGGACTATATAAGCTCTGATAAGACAGGATACACGAAGATCATTACCATGTCATTAAATTTTCCAACAGGTCTATCCATCACGTTCGAAATGTTGTTTATAGGAGATATTTGTATTATCCCAATAATAACGCTAATAACGGAAAAATTTACATTGCAGGGAATCGAACCGTATCACAAGATTATTCCGTTGAGCAAATTTTTTTTAATTTTTATATAAAAAAATATCGTCATTAAACCCCCGGTTAAGCTGACTCTGCACGACCTCCCATATCCCACCCTGCCGCCGGAAAGCCGGTATCTTAAGAACTGTCTAATCTGAAAAAATCCAAATATCCAATATTTTGGCTCCTAAAACCGCACTTTTTTAATCCCGACCGGCTCTAATTAAATAAGAAGGATATTATCGGCAGAAAACAATCAGGATGTGTTTTTCAATCGTATTCAGGACAGGAAAAAAAGAATAAAACTCTATATGGAAAACCCGAAAAAAAGCGTTACACATTATTTACAAGGTGGCACTTGTAATTAGTTATAAACACCAAAATAGGGTGATTTTTTTCAAGTAATCCGTCTTAAGGATCTAATGAAAATGGGAACCGGTATAACGTCTGATTTGTCTAAAGAAATATGTAACATTGGGAATCGGTACCTCCTCATTTTCATGGCTTCCGCCAGGGGGAAGGGTGTTCAGTTCCACGAGAATAATAATAACATTCAAGGGAGATAAGGAAGGTTAAGATGAAACGCATTATCAGAAAATTACGGCGAAACAGACATTTACAGAAACGCCATCAGCAATCGGAGGCGCCTATGTTTGAGCGTCTGGAACCCAGGCTTCTGCTTAACGCCGATGTTCAGGGGCTTTTAGCCGATTTGCAACCTATAGATCCACTGGAATCACAGGCTTCAACAGATGCAATTGAGGTCGATATTACCACCGATAGCGGCACACTCGCAGCAAGTGCGACTACATATACACCCCAAACAACACCATATACCCAGAATTTTGACTCCGGCCTGCCAACAGATGTTCAGGGCTGGGAATATTATTCAGACTATGACGGGCGGATTCAGGT
>CAYVXS010000720.1:0-1729 GCA_964454885.1 uncultured Pirellulales bacterium | reverse complement strand
CTGCTAGCGGAATTTATTTCTATCAAATAAAAACAGGTAGTTATGTAAGCACAAATAAGATGATTTTGCTGAAGTAAAAAAAAGTGTGTATTCATGAGAAATTTTTTCAGGAATTAATATTCTATCAAACAATAAACTTTAAGTGAGGTATGTTATGAAAAAGTTAACCACACTTACAATTTTCATATTTACAATTCTTTTCTCTTATACAATTATTGCTCAGCAGACCCTGAAAAAGCCTCCTTTGCCGAGGATGATAAAGGTGATGTCGCACGATCCCAATTTCAAGGTCTCCTCACAGCCCTGCTTCTACAAACGCAAATCGGAGTGGCAGAAGATTATCGACTCTACCTGGGGACCGGGTCTGCCGTTCACACAGAAACTGAGCGTTTTTGATTACTATGCGAACTTTATCAGGACCTACAATGCTACCTTCACGTATACCAGGTTAAACTGGGATTCCGTGTCTGCCTACTGGCGTGGAAAGATTACCGATTCAACAAGCCGGGGAGGATTCTCAGCCATACTCAGCGCGCTTGTTCGTCCACTGAACGATCGTCACGCCCGGGTATGGGACTCAGTAATGTCCGTGATCCCACTGAACCCTGGGACGCCATTGTTGGTGGATATCCCGTATGATGGCAAATACTTATCAGGTGCGGTATCACATTTTGGCGCAGGATTAACACCCCTGCCTGACAGTTCGCTTCTTGTGTATATGGTTGTTCCGAACCACCCTTTGGGCTTAGAACCCGGTGATATCGTCCTTGGGTACGAAGGCATACCCTGGAGAAATCTCTATAGGGAATTAATAGCCGCCGGAATCCCTACCATTCAGCTCAACGAAGGTGCACCCAGCGCTCGGGCGTATGGAATGCTCTATTGTGCCGGAATGAACTGGCATCTCTTTGACACCATTGACGTCGTGAAGTATTCGACGGGAGATACAGTTCATCTGCCGACTGATACGCTTATCACTTTGAAACCGGCAGGCGGACTTGTAAACAGTGCTCAACTCCCTGTTCCGGGAGTCACAATGCCAAGTTGGGTTATCGGTGCCGACGGCTGGCCAACCTCTGATGGAGTATCGTATGGAATCGCCCAGGGAACCAATATTGGTTATATTTATGTATACCATCAGGCCAATAACAACGTGGGAGCAATGTTCAATGCGGCTGTAACAGCATTGGCACAAACTCATGGGCTGATCATTGACTTGCGTTTTAACGAGGGTGGATGGTCAGGGCTCAATACGGGTATTGCACGTCTTACAAACTACGCAGGACCAACGCTGGAAGACCTAAAGCGTTCATCACTAACAGATCTTTTCTCGTTGGAGCCGGTAGTGCCGCCTGGGGACTATACTATACCGCAGGACAATTTGAGTTATCAATTTCCTGTGGCAGTCCTCGTTGGCCCGAGCTGTGGCAGCTATGGAGACATTTCCGCCAGGCAATTTACATATGTGGACAATATCCGGTTCTTTGGCGAATCACCTTCGGGAGCGTATTCGGGTTGGGGATTTTTCGCCACCGCATCATCCCCCGGTTTTTACATGGTGTGTCCGGATGCTGTTGTTGTAGATAAAAATTCTCCCGGCACACAGCTATGGGGAACCGAGTTTCCGATCGATGAACATGTCTGGCTGACTCGCGACGGTGCAGCAAAGGGAGAAGACGATGTAGTAAATGCAGCATTGAATTGGATGAATAATTTAGTTTATGGTCAT
>CAYVXS010000719.1:0-1739 GCA_964454885.1 uncultured Pirellulales bacterium | reverse complement strand
CAGGTGATTTTGGGTTATGTTTTATTGGGTGCGTTGGTGACGCGGTTTGCGGTATTATTTACCGCCGGCGGACCGGCAGGAACTTTTTCTGATGAAAAAGAAAGTCAAAAGTAAAAAGTTAAAAGTCAAAATAGTATATCTTTTGACGATTAGGAATATTGAATGACCGATGACGAAACTAATTACCCGGCTTCGTCAGAGACTACGCCGGGGCAAGCGAGCAGCGATAAGCCTGCCCCTGCGGAAGCAGGGGTCGCCTGGTGGCACTGGCACCGGAGATTGTATAACTGGGTGATTCACTTCGCCAATACCCGGTACGGCACGACGGCGTTATTTATTTTAAGTTTCGCCGAATCCAGTTTTTTCCCCGTCCCGCCGGATGTCTTGCTCGGGCCGCTGGCGCTCGGGGCGCCGAAAAAGTGGTTCCGGTTCGCCCTTGCTTGCTCGATTGCATCGGTGCTCGGCGGAATTTTAGGCTATTGCATAGGGATGTTCCTCTGGTCCATGATCGGCGACTGGGCGTTTGCCCATCTCGGGACAATTGGCCTGACGGAGGAGAACTTTGCTAAGTTCCAGGCCGCTTACGATAAATGGGATTTCTGGATAGTCTTTACATGCGGTTTTACGCCGCTTCCATATAAGGTCTGCACTATATCGGCGGGTGTAGCGAAAATAAATTTCTTCGGTTTTCTGATTGCCTCGACCATCAGCCGCTCAGCGAGGTTTTTTCTCGTTGCCGGGTTGATGGGCTGGAAAGGCGAAAAAATCCGCCCATTCGTGGAAAAATATTTCAACTGGCTCTCTCTTGCCTTTGTAATCCTCTTGATTGGCGGATTCCTTGTGATAAAATGGTGGCATTAAAAATCCCCCAAAAGAACCGACAACTAAATAAAGGAGTGCGGTCATGGATGATAAACAAAAACAGACGCTCCTGAAAGTCGCCCGCGATACAATCGAGGCAGTCGTCAGTCGCAGGCCAATGCAAAAACCCACCTCGGACGAGCCGGCACTTAATGTCCCCGGCGGATGTTTCGTTACGCTCAAAAACCACGACAGACTACGGGGCTGTATCGGCCAGTTCGTTTCCGAAGAACCGTTAATCGAGCTTGTTGCCGAGATGGCAAAGGCCTCGGCGACGAGTGACACGCGTTTTCTTGCGGACCCGATAACCGCAAGAGAGCTGAACCAGCTTGATATCGAAATCTCGGTTCTTTCGCCTCTAAAACGCACCGACGACCCGCTGAGCCTGCGACTCGGAATCGACGGTATATACATTAAAAAAGGATATGCTTCGGGGTGCTTTCTGCCTCAGGTCGCCATCGAGACCGGCTGGGACAAGGAGGAATTTCTCTCGTACTGCTGCGCGCACAAGGCGGGACTTCGGCCTAATGCCTGGCGCGATCCTGACACGGAAGTGTATTTGTTCACCGCCGAAATCTTCGGCGCCGATTTCAAGGATATATAGTCTCCGGCAGTCAATGCGTGCACTTTCATTTTTTCACGCATATTGAATCGAACAATTGAAAAGTCCGTTCATATATCCCCATTAATAAATATGACCAATTATCAATTTAGATGAAAAACGCCGCTTTTGTGGACAAAATATAATGAATTGATTATCATTTGCGGCCGATGTTAATAATAACTTCGGGTTATAGATATTTTTATTATTTGGATGGAATCCGGTGAAAAAGTTTTCCCTGATTTTGATGATGACAATTCTTCCCTGGGCCGGTTGT
>CAYVXS010000718.1:0-1742 GCA_964454885.1 uncultured Pirellulales bacterium | reverse complement strand
AACCATTCGCTATTGCGCCACCGCTTCTTGCCGAATTCCTGCTGAATATGCAATTCGTCAGATTTATTTTATTTCTGCTTCCATTCAATATTCCACCACCGTCTATGACTGCTGAATTTCCTTTAAATTTACAGTTCAAAAAGGTTGAAGTACTGCCAGCTATGCACACTGCTCCACCACTTTGCGTTACTGAGTTCCCAATAAAAACACAATCCGCTAACATCGCTGTACCTAAGTAATTGTATATTCCACCGCCGTTAACTGCTGAGTTTTCATTGAAGGTGCAATTGGTCAGAACAGGATTGCTACTATCATTATACATAGCGCCGCCTTCCGAGTTTGCCGAATTCCCTGTAAAGACACAGTTCAAAAGCCTTGGGGTGCTCGAATCATTATACATTCCACCACCGCTATCATCCGCCGAATTATTGTTGAAGGTGCAATCAATAAACGACGGACTGCCGGAATCATTATATACCGCGGCACCGGAGCGAGCTCTGTTGTCGTTAAACGTGCAATTGATAAACATCGGGCTGCCATAGTTGTTATACATCCCACCTCCATAATTGTCCTCGGAATCACTGGCACGCCCGGTTCGCCCGGCCAAACTGGTATTACCTCCGGCAGAAATCGTCACTCCATCGAGCACGGCCGTCTGGTCCGTTCGGAAGCTTGTAACAACGTGATAACTGTTGTCGTCGATGCTTGTAGCATCCGAACCGTCATTCTGCGACAAATCACCGCTAAGAACGGTTTCATAAAGCACTATATCGCGCGTATCATCTGGAGAACGATGACTCAGGCCGGCATAGCCGCCTTTAATCGTGACTCCATCGATTAGCTGGAACGAAGCATCCCTGTCACCGGCCATGATTCCGATGCCTTTATCCGGCGTATAAATCCCCTGAGCAACACGGATTTCCACCGGCTTTTCATAAAAATATGCGAGCAATAAAGCATCCTGCAGTGAACTGATTGCATTCTCCCAGCTTGAGCCGACATTCGCACCGGCGGCATCGTCATCGACATAGATGATTCTGCCGTATGCGATCGGGCACAAAAGTAACATAATGAGAACCAAAGGGATTATCCTGATTATCGAAATTCTCGCCGCCATGATCTTTTGACCTCCTTTCCCCCTTAATTCTTATACAAGTCGCCGCACAATAACAAAACGAATTGAACCGACAAAATACACAAAATCCGCTTATGATAATATACCAGTTGTGGATTAATCATGTCAAGTGGTTATATATTCGGATATGTCGTTATAACTTAACGATGACGATAAAAAAGAAGCACCCTGCCAGAGATATGTGAAATATGACGGATCCTACGACCTAAGCCCCAGGGCCGACATCTGACTTTGCAGGAGAGTCAATGTTTTTTCGAGGCGGGCAAAGCGGGCAACCAGCTGTTCCTCTTTTTTAGTAAGTCGTTCTTCTTCTATGTCGATTTTATCCTGAAGCATTTCTATCTGATCTTTCACATGCTCGGTATCGATTACAATCGTACCGGTCGTCGCCTTAAGCATCCTGTCCAAAGCATCTTCCATCGCCCCCGTGAAGCCCTGTTTTACCCTGACGGTAGCGGTGAAGGTTCCGTTCTGAGTCAGATCAACGCTCAACTGAAGTCCGTTTTCAGGATTTATCGGATCCCCGTTATCATCGAACGAGCTTGCGCCGGTTATAATATTACCGCTATATGTAGCATTCCTGTATGTGGATTCACTCGAGAGTTTG
>CAYVXS010000717.1:0-1747 GCA_964454885.1 uncultured Pirellulales bacterium | reverse complement strand
AAGCAGGCACTGAATTCACTCAAGCAGATAGCCTCAATGGCCAAATCGATAAGCAGGAAAAAAATCTCACCGCCTTTGCTTATGACAGCCTCCTATATAGAACGATCTCTCGACGTATTCGGCATCGAATTTCTGGACTTCCAGCTTACCCACCGGACGATTCTCGGTGACGACCCCTTTGCGGACCTGATATTCGCGAAAAAAGATGTTCGTCTGCAATGTGAACGCGAGCTGAAATCAACGCTCATCCGGCTCAGGCAGGGCTACATCGCCGCGGCGACTAACAGGAAGCTCGTCCGTGACATACTCATATCCGCAGCAAAGGGATTATCGCCGCTGCTTCGAGCCATGCTGTGGCTCAAAGACGCCGATCGGCCCAACAGAACTGAAAGAACATTTAAAAAAGCCGCCGAACTTTTTGCCATAAATCTCGATTCTATTATAACCGCAGGCCAATGGCGCCACGAAAAGAGAAGGCTGGACGAAAGCCAGGCAGATAAAATCTTCGAATCTCTCTATTCATCGGTCGACCAGTTAGCCGAAACTGTTGACAAACTTGAGGCTTGACAATGCAACGACTCTTCCAAAATTTATTTTTGCCGCTGCTTGTGATAATAACCGCCGCGTCTAATATTTATGCCCAGGCCGGGTTACCGGCACCAAGTCACTACGTCGAAGATTATGCCAACGTCATAAATCCCGCCGACGAGCGCTCACTTAACGGGATATTGCAGGAACTGGAGCAAAAGACCGGTACCCAGTATATCATTTTAACTGTGGATACAATCGGCAATACGACTATCGAACGGTTTTCCATCGATCTGGCCCAGAAATGGAAGCTCGGCCAAAAAGGCAAAGACAACGGTATGCTTTTCGTCCTTGCTAAAAATGACAGGAAATGGCGCTTCGAGGTCGGCTACGGCCTTGAAGGATTCGTGACCGACCAGTACTGCGGCCGAATCGGCAGGGAAGTTCTTGTGCCGTATCTACAAAAAGGAGATTACAGCCGGGGAATCTATCTTGCAAATCTCCAGATCGCACAGACAATCGCCTCCCAGGCCGGGGTGACATTAACAGGCATGCCCGATATAAAACCTGTTCCGGTCAGGTCCCGTAGAAGGGGGATGCCCTGTTGCGGCTTTTTGCCGATATTATTTTTATTCTTACTGCTGTTCGGTGGATTGGGCGGAAGACGAATGGGCTGGTGGTTCTTTCTGCCGTTCATGTTAGGCGGTTTCGGCGGCCACGGCGGATACGGAAGGAGTGGCTCATTCGGGGGCGGAAGCTTCGGAGGCGGCTTCGGTGGATTCGGCGGCGGGATGGGAGGTGGATTCGGCGGAGGCGGAGCAAGCGGCGGATGGTAAAAACAAAAACCGAAAAATAAAAAGGATGAAAAAATGAGAAACTACGGAAAAGCATGGATCGTTCTTATCGTTATTTTTACTGTCGCACTCGTGATTGGTGCCGCAATCTTCGGAGTGTATATCAACGGTTATAACAGGGCGGTCAAACTCGAGCAAAATGTAAAGCAGGCACAGGCTGATATCGAATCTACACTACAACGAAGAATGGATCTCATACCTAATTTGGTAAATACGGTCAAAGGGTACGCAGAGCATGAAAAAGAGATCTTCGAAAGTATCGCAAAGTCGAGAGAGAAGTATTTCCAGGCCGACACAACGGCGGGAAAGCTGAAAGCAAACAGCGAGCTGGGCGGATTCCTTTCGAGGCTTTTAATGCTGCAGGA
>CAYVXS010000716.1:0-1750 GCA_964454885.1 uncultured Pirellulales bacterium | reverse complement strand
CGACCTCCGGGTTATGGGCCCGACGAGCTACCAGACTGCTCTACCCCGCGATAATCGGTAAATTCACAAACGACTACTCGATACAACCTTAAAACGGTAATTCGAAAGTTACTCAAGGATACAATAAAAAGTCGTCCTTATCAAGACCTGCATAAAAAAACATAAATTCTCACGAATAAGAATGGCGATACATTCCATTTTCCCAGTCCTGTAACACAGAAGGCGTATGAGCCGTCTATATCATAGTAGCGGATACATGGTATGAGATTCAACCGTGCAGGTCATTAGCAGCGGTTTGGAGGTTGACATCATACTATGTTCTAAAGTATGACTTCTAAGTCGGAAGTATTTCAGGTAGAACGCAATCCTAACATATTATAAAAAGAGGACTTATCTGCAATTGAAAGTAGTTGTTCGCCATGGCCGCTGAAAAGTGTAGAACGACAATAAAGCAGACATTTTACTTGACGTTAAATCAGTTAATTTGGTATAAATATGTATTACTGGGTATTTTAGATTGTACGGATACCGGGAGAAAATTACTTCTTGTATCTGCAACTTACTTCGGACGGTTTAAATCTGATGCAATTTGTTTTTTAATAAAGATATGATCAGGCTACCGGAACCGTACGCTCCGGAGTTTTTGATTTTTACCTTTCAATAACCAAACGAATCTTTGAAGGAAGGAGGCGAAAGTCAATTCTAAAAACATTATCCTGGGCAGATATATGTTGAGGTGTAAGCAAGGTAAGAATCGTTATCGTCTGTTCCTATATTATATCTTTTTCATAGGAGGTTTATAATGTTTAGAAAAATGTTCTACATAATTGTCCTTGTTTCACTGCTGGTTGTTATCGCTGATGTGCAAGCCGATGTGATTTTCAGTGATGACTTCGATCACGCAATGATGGACGACTGGTCGAGAATTAATTATCAGGGTTGGTACGAACAAAATGTATTAGGGTGGCCTTCACCCGGAGGCCCATGGGTCATCGGCAACTGGGATGGCTACCAGTCGTTACCCGATGATACAGGCGTGAGCCCGACATTAATCGCCCAGAATTACGTCGATGCTTCGGGTGGCGGTATGGGCGAGCCAAATTTAGTTCCGGCCTGGACCCCCGGTTACGAGGGTGAAGTTCGCAACGGTGTTCTCAGAATAGTCAGTACGAACAGCGGCTGGTCGGATGCATGGAATTCGGGTCCGTTCCTGTATAAAATGGTAGAGGGTGACTTTGTTGCTGAAGTGGAAGTTGTAGCGGCAGACTACTGGTGGAATAACCTCGGTGGTTTGATGGCACGTGCTCCCAATGATGACGGTGCAGGTGAAAATGAGAACTGGGTCTATCTGACTTATTTCCCGGTTTACAGTGTTGGTAACCATCTCCGCGACACTGTCAACGGAGCAAGCACAGAAGCCGGTATCAAAGGTTATCCCTGTAATCCGTATTTAAGACTTGAGCGCATAGGTAACACTTTCTACTTCTATACAAGTCCGGATGGCCAAACATGGGCTTCTCTGCCGGGTACTTTCCCAGCGGGTCATCCTCAAGAGGGACAGCTTATAGCAGACGGCCTTATCCGTGATGATCTTCCCGCGGAACTGCAGGTTGGTATATTCCAGGCCAACTACACAGGCGACTGGATCGGCAGCATGGACTTTGATAATTTTAGCATTGAGACCGTATCAACGGAGCCGGAAGGCCCGTCCACCGAAGGTCTGGTGGCATATTACGCACTTGATGGTGAT
>CAYVXS010000715.1:0-1751 GCA_964454885.1 uncultured Pirellulales bacterium | reverse complement strand
AGGTGAAATTGAAATTGCCGAAGTCCCCTGCCCGAGAGTGGACCGCGGGCAAATTCTCATCCAAACGCGGGCGAGTCTAATCTCCGCCGGCACCGAGCGAATGCTGATGGAATTCGGAAAAGCAAATATCATCAGCAAAGCTCGACAACAGCCTGAGAAAGTCAAACAGGTTCTGGACAAGATAAAAACCGATGGTCTCATACCTACTCTTGAGACTGTATTTAGAAAGCTCGATGAGCCGCTTCCGTTAGGCTATTGTAATGCCGGAGCCGTACTGGAGACCGGAACAGATGTACATGACATCCGGGCGGGTGACCGTGTAATCAGTAACGGACCACACGCAGAAGTTGTTTGTGTATCTCGAAATCTGTGTGCGAAAATTCCCGATGGCGTCACAGACGAACAGGCGGCGTTTACTATACTTGCAAGCATAGCTCTCCAAGGTCTGCGATTGGCATCTCCGACTTTCGGTGAGAAATTCATGGTCTTCGGCTTGGGATTAATCGGCCTTTTGACGGTACAACTACTCAAGGCGAGCGGCTGTGAAGTCCTTGGAATCGATTATAATAGCGAGCGTCTCAAGCTCGCCGAAATATTCGGAGCAAAAACGATTGACCTGTCTAAAGGAGCTGATCCCATTGCTTCCGCGAAAGCATGGACAAGGGATATCGGTGTAGATGCGGCTATTATAACGGCATCGGCCAAAAACGATGATATCATACACCAGGCGGCTGAATCCTGCCGAAAGCGTGGGCGTATAATTCTGGTCGGTGTTGTCGGTCTCAATATAAGGCGAAGTGACTTCTATGAAAAAGAGCTGACCTTCCAGGTTTCATGCAGTTACGGGCCCGGAAGATACGACGAGAAATACGAACAAAAAGGACATGATTATCCACCCGGATATGTCAGGTGGACCGAAGGACGCAATTTCGAAGCCGTGCTCGGAGCAATGACATCAGGAAATTTAAACATCGAGCCTCTCATAACTCACAGGTATAAGTTAGACGACGCCATGGCTGCATACGATAAAATTCAATATGATCCATCCGCCCTTGGTATTGTTCTTAAATATAATGAACATGTTAACCGAAACTCATCCGTGGTTATTACCCGGCGAAAAGGCAAACCGCTAAGTAATGTAACCGTCGGAGTAATAGGTTCCGGTAATTTTGCTGTAGGTACAATTTTACCGTGCCTTAAAGCTACCAACGCCCGCCTAAAATATATTGCCGGTAAGACCAGAGTTACGAATATTTGTCATGCAGCCAAAAAATTTAATGTTGAAAATGCCGTAACAGACTATCGAAGGATTCTGGACGACAAAGAAGTAAATACGATTTTTATAGCTACAGGACATCATTTACACGCACGCATGGTCATCGAGGGACTTGAATCGGGCAAGCATGTATTCGTAGAAAAACCTCTCGCTATTACAGAGCAGCAACTAAGTGACATTACAGAGACTGTAAAAAAACAGTCGGACAAATTCTTAATAGTGGGATTTAACCGCAGGTTCAGTCCTCATACTATCAGGATTAAAAATCTGTTATCGAAAAGATGTGGGCCTTTATGTATGAATATGACGGTCAACGCCGGTGAAATTCCCGCCGACCACTGGACCCAGGTCCCCGAGCTTGGGGGCGGGCGAATTATCGGTGAGGGATGTCACTTTATCGATTTACTTTCATACATCACGTCAAGTCCCGTGCATACAGTCTCCGCCATGATGGTCGGGCACGGACCCACCGTAC
>CAYVXS010000714.1:0-1757 GCA_964454885.1 uncultured Pirellulales bacterium | reverse complement strand
ACGATTTATAGCCATTATTTAACGACCTGTTAAAATAGTTATTCTTATTTGTTGTTCTCTGGGATTTCTGTCTCATCGATAGCCAGGGTATAGGTGATATTCCGTATTTCATCATAGACTTTAGTTTTCGCAGTAGCATTTATACCCCAGATGGTGAACAACTCAGGATCAATTGGCTCGTTTAGAGTAAGAGAGTTTATGGAAATATCTAAACTTGACATGGCATCTCCTCGACGAAATTTCCCAACCTTGACCGTCTTAAACCACCAAAATCCCGGCGGATATTTTTTTAATGTAGTCGTATATTCGTAATCGATTTTACCCTTAGAACCGTCCTCAACTTTCTTGATGCAAAATCCTTTTGATGGTATCACCCATATCCGCAATGTTGACGGAGGATTTGTATAATCACAGGTTAATAGTACGGATTTCTCTCCGTCAACTTTGTCGTTTTTCGCCGTAAAATAGTAGCCGTTTTTAGCACTCGCCAGAATATTTTCCTTCAAAGTGCTCCCTCGAATAGATTGGAATTCAAGCACTGGATTATTTCCTATCTTATATGAATTGCTCCATTTCGGATAACGGATAAATATATTGTCGTTAGAGGGGATATAATCTATATTAGATTCGGTTGAATCAATGTCAATCGTTCCAACCTCGCTCCCATAGTTCTCATATATTTTGTCCCCACTGAATTTTTTAATTAATTGTTCTATTCGGACATGATTACAATCACATATAATTTTTTGAGTTTGTATCAATTTATAACTTCCCTTGTTTCCGTAATTTTGTAAGCTCGTCTTTGTGATGACAGCCTGGATAGTATGAATAGAGTCGATGGTTTTTTGGTTTCCTTCCATTGCGGCGATTACTTAGGGACTCAACTTTCCCATTATTTACGCTGAGTCTTTTTCTGCCGGAGTTGAATTTGCCATGAAGAGAAGCGTTATCATCATTAGATAAAAGGTCATGTGACTTTCCATAATCGTTTGCCTTATGAAAAATTAATGCAATCCCTGAATCCATCTTCAAAAGAATTTAGCCGGAAATATAAATGTATGATTTAACCTTAATTTATATGTCAGAACTCTATTTCGGCAACGGAACCTGATGCACAAGGTCGTCAAGAATCCCTTCGACGCTGATACCGTCGGCCTCTGCGTTAAAGTTGGGAATGACACGGTGCCGGAGAACCAATTTACTGACGGCTTTTACATCCTCGAAGCTCGGAGTAATACGCCCGTTTATCAATGCCCTGGCCTTGGCTCCGAGCGTCATAAACTGGCCGGCCCTGGGGCCGGCGCCCCACTTGAGATATTTCTTTACCATGCCGGTCGAGCGCCTGCTCGTCGGCCTGGTCGCACGAGCCAGATTAATACAGTATGCAATAACCATCTCGCTCACCGGCGCCATTCGGACAATCTCCTGGAACAGGATCATATCGTTCCTGTCCAGAACACTTTGTACGACACTTTTTTTGCCGGTTGTTGTCTGCTTGACGATAAGGTGCTCTTCTTTGGCCGAAGGATAGTCGATGTAAATCATAAACATGAACCGATCCAGGGCCGCTTCGGGCAGGGGGTATGTCCCTTCCTGCTCGATAGGATTTTGCGTGGCGAGAACGAAAAACGGCTCCTGCAGCTTGTATGTACGCCCGGAGACGGTCACCTCTCTTTCCTGCATGGCCTGTAAAAGAGCGGCCTGCGTTTTCGGTGGTGTACGGTTAATCTCATCGGCAAGAACAATATTCGCAAATA
>CAYVXS010000713.1:0-1765 GCA_964454885.1 uncultured Pirellulales bacterium | reverse complement strand
TCATTATCAGAAGATAAACAGTTCTCATATCCAGTAATATACCCATCATTCCACTTAAGTAGTTTAACTGTTACACCATTGATCCCGGCTCCTTCAGAATCTTTAATATAACCCCAGGCGCGATAGTTGCCCTCAGGACATAGGGAATCAGTAACGAAACTCATCTCTTCGGACCATTCCCCTTCCCCTGCGGAGTTCCTGGCCTGAGCACTAAATATGTAGTGCGTTTCGGATTCAAGGTCACTTACCATCTCATTAAATACTTGTCCCGTACTTACAGAACCTGTCCATGAAGTGTAGATATACTCCCCTGATTCTTCTTTATATCGAAATCTATACTGACATATCTCATCGCCGTCGTTAACAATTTCCCCTCTCAAAACCGCCGTATGTTCTGTTATATCATTAGCTCCTTGGGTAGTGACTATTGGATTAATGGTTGTTGGAATATCCAGATCTAATTTCAATAAGAGCAAATCCGGGTCTGTGATACTGCCATAATTAAATGTCCAGCCTGTAACAATAAAATGGCCGTCATTAGTCTGCTTCATAGAAGCAAGAAAGTCATTCTTCAGTCCTCCATAAGTTTCTTCCCATATGATATTTCCCTGAGAGTCTGTCCTGATAATATATATATCTGAGTAAGCACTTATATAAGATTTCCTGCCACCTCCGACTAAATAACCTCCATCAGACAGCGGGATCACTGAATGACCGATACCAAAGCCCCCTCCTTCGTACCTTTTCTCCCACAATACTTCGCCACTGGAGTTGGTCTTGACAAGATAGACCTCTTGGTCGGGAGTTTTTCCATCAGTGTATGAAATGCCGGTAATGATATATCCGTCATCTTTTGTTTGTTGTACATCAAAACCATTCTCAATTCTTTCCCCACCAATAACTTTTTCCCATTTAATCTCACCATGGGAATCCGTCTTAATCAAATAGATATGTCCTTGATTATTGTATGTCTGGCCCACAATAACATATCCATCATCACGGGTAAGGCATATTGATTGAAAATCGTTATATGTATCCTTGCTAAACGATCTCTCCCATTCCATGTTTCCCGTATTATCAGTCTTAATAAGATACGCATGTAATATACTATCGAAGGATGAATTTCCTGCTGCGATATATCCGCCGTCGTTGGTTCGTTTTATACATCTTCCTATAGCGACATCTCCACCATACAATTTCTTCCATTCCATATCACCGGCTGTGTTCAATTTCATTATGCAAAGACTGTAATCCCAGCCAGGAAGACCCCATTCACCAGTCACGATATAACCACTATCATGGGCATAGTCTATTGAAGTGCAACTGTCACTATACTTGTCCCCATAGAGCTTTTCCCATAATAAGTTGCCATTCGAATCTGTTTTAATGATATACATCTGTCCATTTGCTTTATTACCTGTTCCGGACATTTGTACACCGACAGCAATATAGCCCCCATCAGAAGTTTCGATAACATCTTTGCCGGTTTGATATATATCCCCACCATAGACTTGTTGCCAAAGTTCTGTGCCAGTACAAGTAGTATCTACTGCGATAAGAATTGGACTAATTGAGATGATAATAAAAACCTGTTTCAAGTTTATTATGGAATATGAATTTAAAAAATTTTGCGAAAACACGATCCCTCATCCAAAATCATTCAAATATAAAATCTTTAAACATAATATCAATAAGTCTACTTGGCTTTATTCATTATATCGTGTTGATATGATTTATTCAATGCCTCCCTTTTGTTAAGCTATTG
>CAYVXS010000712.1:0-1766 GCA_964454885.1 uncultured Pirellulales bacterium | reverse complement strand
TGAAGCACGCCTCCGAGCCTTTTCCACCTCCGGCCTTGACCACGAAATTTTCGCTCAATCTCGTCACAAAACAGGTTTTGGGATGAATTCTAGTAGCTACCTGGATTTGAAATTAATATCATCAGTTACAGATTCGGATTTAAATCAACACAATAAATAATGTTAAGAGATTAAAAAAACTGAAAAAGGTTTATTTCTATGGCAAATCCAGGTATAATACGGGATCAAATCATAAAAATATTGAAAAAAGCGAAAAAACTGTTACATTCTACTAAGATATCCGTCTTAATATATAAGTAGTGAATTTTCAGGGATGTACTTTGTCTTGTCTAAGGCAGAAGATCAAGCAGCCTGAAGGCTAAATCTTAATTGGAGGTTATAAAATGAACAAAAGAATTTATGCCTGGCCTGCCGTTATTATTTGTATAACTTTGCTGGCGGTTACCACCCGGGCACAGGATGAGCAGTGGCTCCAGTATCACTCTGCCCGTGAGGTCCGCCTTGTCGGATTTGGATCCAGCATGCAAAACCTTGATATTGTGAATGAAAAACCTGACGGTGTGGAAATGCCACAGTTCAAATCAGATGAACCGATTTTCGCTAAATGGTCAACACCGATGGTTAAAGACGGTTATCTTTGGGTTGTGCTGGATCGAACTCATAAAAACGGATCGTATGATAGTCTGTATATCGATTCGAACGGCGATGGGAACCTCAGCGACGAAAACGCGGTCTCTGCTTACCGGACCACGCAAAACTACACGTATTTCGGGCCTGTGAAAGTCGTTTTTCAAATCGCAGACGGGCCGGTGACATATCATCTGAATTTACGGTTCTATGGTTCTGCCGATAACAACAGAAAGACAATATACGCCTCTTCGGGCGGATGGTACGAAGGTGATGTCACCGTCAATGATGCCAGGAAGCACTGTGTACTTTTCGACAATAACGCAAACGGGACATTTAATGACAAATCCATGGAGCCTGGAAAATCCGACCGTATTCGCATCGGTCAGGAAAGCAGTCAGGATACGCGTTTCGTCGGCAATTACATCGAAGTGGATGGTAAGTATTACAAGCCCGAGATAGCTCGTGACGGCGCTTTTATTAAACTATCGGAGGCGGATGATATTAAGTTCGGGAAAGTCCGCCTGCCGGAATCAGTGACGGAGTTGTCCGCCGGCGGTGAGAACGGATTGTATAACATCAAACTTGAAAATGGAACAGGTTCTCTGCCGGTCGGTAAATATCGAATTACCGAATGGGCCATCGAACGAAAAGACGACAAAGGCACGCTGTGGAAACTCCAGGGAGCACAGTCGGGCAGACAAACCGATTTGGAAATTACCGAGGACAAAGAAACGGAGCTTACAGTCGGTGAGCCGATTGTTTCGAGCCTTACATCGACGCTGCGGGAAGGGACACATAACTTCAGTCAGGCTCTCAGAGGAAGGGACAACGAGCGTATTACCCTGACCCGTAACGGAGCCCGGCCGCAAGCGCCCAAACTAAATATCAAAAACGAAGACGGCACGTACGATCGAACCTATAGCTTCTCGTATGGGTGAGGCGGCACATGTTCGCTCTCGTGGCGGGAGCCTAAAAATGTGAAAGGACCGTTCACCGCGACGCTTGAAATTGGTTCACCATTTAAAATCCAGAATGAACCTTACTCCATTGCGGCCACAATAGCAGCTCAGACTATGGCGCATCAGAGGACTGCACCAGAGACGGGTAAAAGAAATCTCCTGGCGACGGTAGTAGTC
>CAYVXS010000711.1:409-1774 GCA_964454885.1 uncultured Pirellulales bacterium | reverse complement strand
TGAGACGAATAATCCCTACATCGGTACGGAACGCGCGCATCTCCTCGGGACACCCACCGGCAAGGTCGAATTTGTTTCGCAAACCCTCCTGGAATTTGACGCCAATGATAAGGAAAGACCCCCGATGCCGCGGTATATCCCGAGCTGGGAAGGCTACAATACCAAAAAGCTGACCAGTAAATACTCGTTACAATTAATCAGTCCTCACCCCAGGTTCTCTTACCACACCCATAATGACAACAAGAGTCTCTGGCTGGATGATATCGCGCAGCACAGGGTAGTTAAAGACGGTTACTCATGGTGGCCGATACGTATCCACCCGACAGATGCGGAAAAGAGAAATATCAGGGATGAAGATATCGTAAAGGTATATAACGGTCGCGGTGCGGTGCTTTGCTGCGCGCATGTGACGGAAAGAGTCAGACCGGGAACTGTACATTCGTATGAGGCTGCGGCCAGATATGACCCGCTGGAGCCGGGAAAACCGGGCAGTATTGACAGGGGGGGATGTATTAATCTGCTGACCCCGTCCCGGATGGTTTCCAAGAATGCCCCGGGCGAAGCTAATAACTCCTGCCTGGTGGAAATTTGTAAATGGGAAGCGTAAATAGATATTCAAATGTTTCAACACCCTTAAAAAAATGCATTAGGAGGCCAAAAAAATGACTAATACACAAAATGTTCCATACCCTAAACTCGAGGATTATTCAAAAACGTACGCCGAGCACATGGCTTTTGAACGCCGGAACGGCATCCTCCAGGTCCGCCTGCATACCAAGGGCGGTCCCGTGAAGTGGAGCTTCGAGATGCACCAGGCCATGACCGAGGCTTGGACCACTATCGGCCACGACCCGGAAAATGAAGTTATTATCCTGACGTCCACCGACCCGTACTGGATCGGGGACTTCGACATGCAGTCTTTCGCCGAGGCCGAGGACAATCCCGATAAGAACGTTATTTTCGATGATGTCTGGCACGACGCTCGCAGGGTCGTGGATAACTGGCTCAATGATATCGAGGTGCCCACTATCGGCGCTATCAACGGCCCCGGCCTACACTGGGAGCATGCTTTCATGAGCGATATCACCCTCTGTGTGCCGGAGTTTATCCTCCGTGATGACCATTTCGGTGACGCGACGGTGCCGGGCGATGTGCAGGGCCTGATTATCCAGGCAATCTGCGGCCTCAAGCGCGGCAACTACATGATGTTCATGGTCAACAGCGTCGATGCCCAGACCTGTCTCGACTGGGGCCTGGTGAATGAAATCGTGCCAAAAGAAAAGCTGGTGGACCGCGCCTGGGAGATTGCCGAGCAGATTATGAAGCAGCCAAGGATGATTCGTCGCCTGACGCACCATATTACCA
>CAYVXS010000711.1:0-399 GCA_964454885.1 uncultured Pirellulales bacterium | reverse complement strand
TGGAATCGAATCCTGATGGATGAATTCCATCTGCAGATCGGCCTGGAGATTTTCGGCAATCATGTAACACAAATGCATCACCACTTCGACGATATAAAATCAAAGTGGTCGGACAAGGAAAAGAGCAGCTAGAAAGTGCTATAATGGTTTAGTTGTTACGGATTTCTGTCCGCGATAGTGTTCACAATATTCTAGGCCGTGTCCAGTATTGATTATTGTAAATTGATTCTATTAGAAAAACTAATATCGGTGTGGTATTACCGCGACAGAACGTAGCACTTTATTTCGATAAGGAGATATCTTATGGCAGAACAGGTATTAACGCAATGTACAATCGGCGGACCTGTAAAAGTGACTGTAAAGGATGGCAAGATAATAAAAATGCGTCCTTTCGTCCTG
>CAYVXS010000710.1:0-1777 GCA_964454885.1 uncultured Pirellulales bacterium | reverse complement strand
CGATATCAGGCTCCGTCATCCTGTAGCAATTTCCGCCTATCGGGGCAAGCTTCTTTTCATTATCGCCGAAATCAACCAGCGTGAATTGCCCGAAAGTAGTACCATCCGCACTTATGCTCCCATCACCTGAAACACTAATCTGAGATATAGCAATATTTTCCGGAATCGTTATCGGCCCGGCCTGACCCGATACAATCCGGCCCTGAAAGTCAACAATTTGTCTGTTCGGGCTTATATTAAAAACTCCATTGCGGGTATAAACAGGCCCGTCAGGAGTTTCAATTTGGAAAAAACCTTTGCCGAACAAAGCAAAATCCAATTTACGATCCGTTTGAACAATGTTTCCCTGAGAAAAATCGAATGATGTGTCCAATTCCACGGAACCGGGTGAATATGCCTGAGGATCTGTCACGCGTGTTTCGAGAACCTTGGAAAAAGCATTACATCGACGCTTATATCCGGCCGTGCTAACATTGGCCAGATTATGTGTAATGATTTCATATTCCTTTGTTAAGGCATCGAGAGAAGTACTAATCTGATCAGTAATTGCAGACATTTTTCTACTCCTTAAACTACCGCCTCAGAAAGTGTATTTTCTTTTTCGATGTCACCTTTTGCTTCAACCGGTGTAGATTGTATTTCAAACCTGGTTCTCATAGATACCGCATTTGTCGCCCGAACCATTTCGCTTAAGTTTTTCTCGTTCAGACCGGTCAATTCGACAGCAACTGAAAAACCATTTTTCGCCGCTTCAGTATGCCTGACTATACCGACGTCCTCGACAATCCTTGATGGCCTGTTCTTTTTGTTATCGAAGAATGTCGAATGCAATGTGGTATTTTCCCTCTGTTTAGTCGGACGATAATTTTGATTGTCACTGAGCTTCAGTATCACGACAACCCTGTCACCGATTTTCACTTCAAGGGGAGTTTTAACCCGCAGTCCCGGTCCTGCAAGCTCGGTAACTTCGGCGGGAACAAATTCAGGGGGCCCCCAGTTGTTATTGAAAGACTCGGTCGAAACGACATTCGCATGGGACTTTTCATTGTCCGGCAGCGTTTTTGCAAATGGAAAGGCTGCTATATATGCCGGTTCGTTCGCGGGAACACGTAAAAAACGCCTTCGGTTAATAAACCTTACATTGTCACTGTGATTTAAGATTAAGACATCGCCCTCGCAATCTATTACGGTTGTGTCAAACTCCCATACGGACGCACCAAAATAGTAACGGATACACAAAGGAACATCTTTTTTGATCTCAATCTGCCGAGAAATTTCTACGATAAATTCTATATCATTATTTTCAATGACAACAGATTCGATATTGTTCAGGTCGCCCGTTTCAAGAGAAGTCAGATAAAGTTTTCGTCCAATTGGAATCTGCCGGCTGTTTGTTGTATTTTCCATTAATATATCAATCGATGAAGATCCTCGTTTCTGAAAACCGAGTTTCTCACGCAGGATTGACAATTCCGCATTCAAACGTCTTCTTTTATCTTTTCCCTTAAGCGTGAGAGCCGCTCTTATAATTTTTGTAGCTCCACGGTCAAATGCATCGGCCATCGTAAAAATCGATTCCTTTTGTTTGAGCTTCGCTCTTGTGGCGATATACATCAGAATATGTCGTTCACGTGGATTCAATCCCCTTTCGTCGGCGTACTCGAAAAACAATCGATTCGCTGTTTCTCGTTCTTTCTTTGCCTTATAGCAGGTCACTAAAACGAACAACACGGACAAAATAATCAATGATGCAATACATGCTGCAATAAACCATTGC
>CAYVXS010000709.1:0-1783 GCA_964454885.1 uncultured Pirellulales bacterium | reverse complement strand
CGGAAATGTAAATGTCCCTGTTATCCGGGTTGTCGTGGAGATTATTTATATGTACAGGTATGTTTATAATTTCGCCGCTCTTAAAATAAACCTCATCCGTAGATGCCGAGCCGTTGGGAATTCGGCACATTCCCATATCCCACCCGGTAATTTTCTGGACAACATAAACATCCACAATACGACTTGCTGCGCCGCTGTAGCCGGTCGAAAGGACTCTAAACACGGGTCTGGCCCCGATGAAATCATGTAACTGTATTTCATAATCGCAATAGCTGTTGTCAAAATTGATAGTCCCGAACGCCCCCGATGTCGGGTCGGCCAAACCACTTAATATATCCGCCTGCTGGCTCATCCAGAAGATGGCCTGTTCATAGCCGGCCTCGGCGGCCAGCATGGATATTGTTTCTCGTTTTATCTTCGAAGCACGCACCCGCACCCCGTAGCAGATGTACAATAATCCTGCACCAAGCAAAGCCAAAATAAGCGCAGCCGCTAATGCCAGCACCAGAGCATACGCTTTTTCCTCTTTTAACCTTTTTCGTTTTGCCATTGCAATCTTCTATTTCAGCCAATAATCATTACGGCCAGACATTGCGCATCAAAGTGGCCGTTTTTAAGGTTATTCCCTGTTCCTCATTCGGGTCATAAAGCCGCATGTCCAGTTTGACACAACCTTTTCCGTCGCCTGCGGCATTTTTAGTCGTGTGGCTGAACTGGGCAAACTCTACATTTTCGGCAAGCACTCGTATGCTTAAACCTTCCAGTTTATTCCCGGACGAATCGACACCGCCGGGATAGGTGGGTGGACTATACGGTCCCTTTTCAACCATTAACTTCCCGTCCTCTACGTAGAAAAGTATATAAGCGTTACCTTTAATATCAACATCCATAAAGCTGTCATTAAGCTCCGCATCCCAATATATGAATTCCACCGCATCGCCGAATACAACTTCATTTTCGGGATTAGGTCCGGTCGGAACTGCAGGTATGAACAAATCTCCGGAACGTAGATACAGCTTGTAATCCGATTTGTTTGACCTTCGGCCCATAGAGCCGAAAGCCATCATAGTCTCGATGGCGTTAACCTGAATGGGGCCGTTGGCATAATTGAACGCATAGTTCCAGCCCCGATGGCCGGAAATCAATAAAATGGCTACGGAAAATAAAACAATAATCGAAGCCACTACGGCTATTATAAGCTCGACAAGAGTCAGGCCCGCTGCAAACTTTTTTTCGATTTTCTTCATAATCGGCTTCACCTAATCCGGGTCTTTCCTGGCGTAAGTGGTCAGGACAACCGAAGGATCGTCAACATCCACCGCTCCGGAGCCGAAATCCTTTCGCCATTGAACTTTTACATTAATCCATCGCAGAGTAACACCCGCGAACTCATCCGGATTATTCTCAATTGGAACAATCCCATAGTCAAGCCAGAAATGCATTTTAATGCCGTCAACCGTGATGACATAGTAGCTGTTATCACTGGGATCCGGTTTATCGAATCCAATGCCCAATTCGGAGGCGTCGTAATTTATAATATCGGGCGCCCCGGCACCTTTCCAGTCCTCGATCAAAAGCTGTCCCGCACGCGTAGCGGTCAGCTCCGCATGTGCTATACGGAAATGTGTCGCCCCGAGATACTGATAGACAAGCGCACCGAGCGCCAAAATAGCCACGACAGTCGCAGCTATCAAAGCTTCGATAAGTGTCACACCCTTATTTATTTGTCTTGTGCCGGTTGCGATAATCGGTTATCTCCTGCCATATTAAGATTTTTTAGAAG
>CAYVXS010000708.1:0-1795 GCA_964454885.1 uncultured Pirellulales bacterium | reverse complement strand
AGTGTCGTATAACCGCGCTCTTTAATTTCACGCGCTGTGATGATATATATCGGCGCCGCTGCCTCTGAAAGAGTCTCCTCACGCAACGAAGCAGATACAATACTAATATTCATTAACTCTTCGATGGACTTATCATAGATATTCTCGAGATCGGTCTGGTCTTCTGATGATGCATATATGACCGAGCATAAGCCCATTATTGTAAATAATGCAAGAAGTATTGAAGCCAAAATCTTACCCATAATTTTGCCCTTAAATCAGACTTACCAAAAGAGCTGCTTTAACCAGTTCGACTGTTTATAATGGTGTTAATCGTTATTTCAAGGTCTGCAGTTAACGTTAATTTTTGACTTTTCTTATACATTTTTATTAGATTTGTGTAAAAAGTCCGAAAATATCGTCATAGTGACAAATTGAGAAACTTGAGAAATTTCTTGAGGATAAAAGTGAGTTTTTCTGAGATTCGTGTACGGTCTTTAATGGTGAAACTCAATACAAACCATGAATCATGCTGAAGGCAGAATTGAAGAATTGGGTGCCTGCGCCAGATTGCCCAATGCAAAAAAATATCCTCTCCGTTATTTTATCTATGAAATAGAAGCCGCACATGCATACGACAAGACAGCACAAAAATACCACAGCCGATTCGCCTGTCTGAATTTCCCCGGAATCACCGGGCGGGCAAAGCTTGAATCTGTCCAGTTATGAATTTCTGAGATTCTCGTCGGCGAAATCCCAGTTGAGCAATTTATCGATGAGACCTTTGACGTAATCGGCCCTTCGGTTCTGGTAGTCGAGATAATACGCATGCTCCCAGACGTCGATTGTCAGCAGGGGTTTCATAGCGTCCGTCATCGGGTTATTGGCATTGCCTGTTTTAATGGCTTTGAGCTTGTCACCATCCAGTACCAGCCATGCCCATCCGCTGCCGAACTGGGTGTCCGCCGCCTTTGCCAGCTCATTTTTGCATGCTTCGACTGACCCGAACGAAGCCTCTATCTTTTGCCTTAACGCCGCCGGAGGCTCACCCCCGCCTTTCGGCTTGAGAGATTGCCAATAGAATTTGTGGTTCCAGGCCTGGGCAGCGTTGTTAAAAATTCCCACTTTTTCACTTTTGCCCGAGGTTTCGACGATAATTTTCTCTAAAGGCATATCTGCATATTGTGTTCCGGCAATGAGCTTATTGAGATTAGTAACGTATGCTCGGTTATGTTTGCCGTAATGGAAGCTGATTGTCTCGGTAGATATTACCGGCTCAAGGGCGTCGGCCTCATATGGCAGGGAAGGAAGAGTGAATTCGTTCGCATTGGCGTCGTTACTTATCAATCCTCCCATCGCCAGAGCGGCCGCGGTACCTGTAGCCACATTCAAAAAATCACGACGTGTTAGATTGTCCAATATTTTCTCGTTCATAATTCTAATGACTCCATGAGTTGTTTGAAGGGTTCCGTACACGCCCGACTTTAATTGTCGAGCTTTTTGCCTGCGGTCAACATTAAAAAATATCACCGAAGCAAAATCATTTCCGGGGTTTACAATCACAATCTGCCGATTTTTTCCCGCAGCCGGAACAAACTTTGTTTTCGATCGGCCTTCCGCATTTTTTACATGGTGAACACCCGCATGTCTGGCACATTATCGCACCTCCTTATATTAAGGTTCTCATATTATTAAAACGTTTATAACAGTTATGAAAATATATCAAATCCGGTTTCGAGTTGTCTTTAGGCATTTTCCTTAAAAAGGCTTTCTTTTTTGCTTGTATCGATATTGTTATAATAGATGTGAATTTTGG
>CAYVXS010000707.1:0-1811 GCA_964454885.1 uncultured Pirellulales bacterium | reverse complement strand
CACTTTGCAAACAGAATAACATTGCTGAACAGCTTCATCAAATTCGCCGCAGCCGCCGTATTTTTGATTATCACCGGTTTCGCTGCAGGACGGCTCACAACCACCCGGCCGCCCGATATGGAACAAATCCGCGCATCTCTGGAACCGGCCATTCGCAACCGTATTATCAGCGACATGAAACAGTACATGCAGGTAGGTCTGGCGAGCAGCTATGTCAGGCTTAAAGACGATTTGACCGAGCAATACCGTCAGGATTTGAATCAGTTAGCTGCAAATATCGTAACCACCAACAGCAACCTGACCAACCAGCTGCTTCAAAATTTAATTGAATCAGTAGATGAGGCCCAAAAGCGGCAGCAGCAGTTGTTTGAAGCGGCCCTTGAGCAGGTCGATCTGAACCGGCAAAGGGACAATGCCCGGTTTAGTAACGCCTTATTTAGCTTTGCCACTCAAACCGAAAACGAATTGAATCAAACAAAACAGGATATGGCGGAACTTTTCAAATACACACAATCCGATGGTTCCGTCCCTAACGAATTGAATAATCCGAACAACATAAATTAAGGAGTAAAAAATGAAGACTTTAACTCGAACAATTATTGTACTTATCGCTCTTAATCTTATAACGGCAGGTTTTGCTCTGGCCCAGGTAGAGGAAGCTCCAACGGCGCCTCAACCAAAGTCGTTCGACGCAGTTCCGGTACAGCAGCCGTCCGCGACAAATGTTTCACAAGTTCAGAATGATATTAATCAACTTATTAGTAGATCTGTTTCTTTATCTACAGGCAGAAGGACAGCCGGCACGAGCAATACTGTATTCGTCATCCCCTCTCAGGAGATTAAGACCGAAGAGATTCTTACAATCAACGAGGATATAAATGTTATGTCGCGCATCTTCGAGGACAAGCTCAACCAGGTACGATTAGACAGATCAAATGTAAACTGGTCGTTTACCGGAGGTCGCTGGATGTCAGATTCCTACGGAAGGTATTTAGGCTTTGGAAGTAACAGGACTGGATGTATGTACCTGCAGGGCTATGGAGCGTTGTTTTTGATGAATGTGGATTTTCCGCTCTCGGCTCCGCCTGAGACCGAAAAGCAGCAGGAGGAAAAACCTAAAAAAGAAAATGTTGACGAAGTATGGGAAGAAACCAGACAACAAATATATGAGCCGCAGGAAACCAGACGGACCGGACGCGGAGCCGAACGCCAGGAAGTGAAATATAACGCCGAGAAGGTGGAAAAGCTGAAAACCACTCTGATTGAATCACTCAAGCATGCGGCGAACATCCGAGTCCTCAAACCGGATGAATCTGTAGTGCTTTCGATTACCGGCAGCGGTGTTTCCTCTGATAAAATTGTCAGTATGGTGGATATTCCCGGGACGGATCAAACCCTGGTCGTCCAGGAGAAGGGAGGAAGCAAGGTCACAAAAGTTTACAAAGGAGGCTTACCAGGTGATTTGCAGCTCTCATCGCCCACGGTGCTTGTGATACGTGCGAAAAAGTCGGATATCGACGGCTTCGCTAAGGGAAGTTTGAATTTGGATAGTTTCCGCCAGCGCATACAGATTCTAAGTTATCCTTTAGTGGGTGAAAATGTCGCCGGAGCCGGAGCTTCTATGCTTCAGTCATCGACAGGGGAAGTATTTTAACGATAAGTTGAAAAGAATTATCGACTCTAAGATACTTAGCCCCCCGATGCGTTGGGGGGCTTTACTTTTTAAATATCGAGGTTCTGTACTTCGAGGGCGTGGTCGCGGATGAAGTTCCGCCGTTTTTCCACATCGTTACCCATCAGAATGCTGAAAA
>CAYVXS010000706.1:0-1829 GCA_964454885.1 uncultured Pirellulales bacterium | reverse complement strand
GATGATTGTAGAAGCCATCCCTCAAAAGATAAAGCGAAATCAGCCGGATGTATTTCAGGATGCTCAGAACCATGCAAAGGCGGTATTGACAGGTATAGATTTCGTTGAATATGCGATAAGAACTGCCGATGCTTTTGCCGCCGGTCGGAGTGAATTGGCCGTTCGAACGAAAATGCCTCCGGAGCAAATGGATGAAGTACTCAAAGAACTCATCGACCGGGATAAAGTTATCGATTTAGGCTCGAAGCTGTTTGTTCATCGTGACACGCTTGGAAAAATTCAAAAGCGTTTACTTGATATCGTAAATGAGTATCATCAAAAAAAGCCTGAAAGCCCGGGATTGACCGTTGAGCAATTCTTCGAAGCCTCCGAATTAAGGAAGGATGTATTTGATGGTTTGATAAAGCTGTTGCTTGCCGGGAAAAAACTTATCGAGAAGAAAAATCGCATCGCATTGCCGGAGCACCGTGAGTCTTTCAGCGACGATGAGCAAAAACTCATCCATAGTATAGAAACGCTTTTTACAGAGAGATTCTTTAATCCGCCGGACCTGCAGGAAGTTATCGAGCATACCAAGACGTCACAAGAGAAGGTACAGAAGATTTTCAAGATACTAACCGAGCAGCAGCGATTGATTCGAGTTGATAAAGACCTTTTTTTCCACCGGGACGCGGTCGAGCAGGCCCGGGAGACTTTAGTAACCTATATTCAGGAGCAGGGCTCTCTGGAAAGTGTAAAGTTCAAGTACCTGCTGGATACTTCGCGAAAATTCGCCATCCCGCTGCTGGATTATTTCGACCGTATCGGCCTGACGCGGCGGTCCGGATATACAAGATATTTAAGAACGCCGCCAAAGTGACTGAATTGGATTTATGGCCGTTTTGTCTTATATCTTAGAGGATATATAAAAATGCGATTCGGGATATTATCACTTTTAATGTTACTCCTCGCCGGTCTGGTATTTCTGGTAATGTTTTTGATTCGACCCGGCTGAGGTGATCCGAGCTACGCTCTTGGAGAGTGTTTTTTTATATTCTTTTATTCCGTCTCTCTTATGTTCGGTATAACAGGTATGATTTTCGATCGTAGTAAATTGTTGGCCGTTATCATTACTGTTATTACCGTGCTGCCTGTGTTAATGTTTCTTTATGTCGGTCTCACAATTTAATAATTCTTTATGTCATCCCAGCTTTTGTACGGAAACCGTTGACCGATTAATACGTTGTCGATATAAGATAAGGAATTTCTGACAGGTTTTTCTGATTGGATAAAGATGCTTTTTGGGAAACTGTCCGCGGTTTTCATCGCGATTATCGGTGTGTTGATTGTGACAATGTGCATCATCAAGCCCGGCTGAGGCAGTCCTCTTCCAGTCCTTGGAGGATTGTCTATATTGTTCTCAGCCCCGGTTTCTTTGATGTTCGGTATTATCGGCATAATTTTCGATAAGCGCAAGTGGCTTGCGATTACAACAACGGTTATTTCCGCCGGATTTATTCTGTTCGTTTTAACCTGTATTATAGCGAATGCCTGAATCGGCCGATAGCATTCCGTTGTCCTTGTGGTTGTTCGGATAGAATCTTGTCCGATACGGGATATGGGAGTGGTCCATTTTAAGATTGTTTTTAAGAAAAAATCTTCTGGGCAAAAAATACTTGTTCTGGTAAAATCACCGTGATTCCGGTTATTAGTATTTTCTGACATTACAGTTGTAAATTCTGTGCTTTTCGGGGATAAGCCTTGAGCCAGGAGAAAAAACTTACATCGATAGGAGCAACAGCAAAAAAAGCTGGCATGCCATGTCTAGGAGTGCGATGGGGTTATGGAAA
>CAYVXS010000705.1:0-1851 GCA_964454885.1 uncultured Pirellulales bacterium | reverse complement strand
ATGACAATCACGGCATATCTGGAAGAATTTCTGGTACTGCTGGTTGAACCGGAGAAAATTCGCCACAATGGCAAGCGTCAGCTCAGTCGATAGATACGAACCGAGCTTGACCCTGAAGTCCAGATAGCCTTGCTTGTCTATCGTCGCATCCTGATATAGACAATGTACGTAGCCGCTGTGATGGGTCACGACAGTAACATTTTCGTTTCTCAGGGCACGTTGTGCCTTATCGGAGATTGCAGTGCCGTTGAACCACATTGTCTTGGTCACGAGCCTGCGGTTATTAGTTAAGATTCCATCCTGGATATCTATAAAATTCTGCGAGTGAAGCGGCGTGAGGACCATATAGATATCGTCCAGAGGTATTTCGCACACGATAAATGCCGCGGCGGCATACAAGGCCGCAAGCGAGACGCACTCACCGGCGGCTTTGCCGTAACCTTCCTTAAGACGAAAGGCGTCCATTGCCTCGATTGTTTCAGTCTTCCAGTACGGGATGATATCACTATTATATTTATCAAGCCCGAAATGACGGCGGATATCCACATCGAAATAATATTTGTCACCCTCATACCCGAACAACGCATTGCTTTTTGCTATATCATCGGGCGAAATGAATCTTTCGAACCTTTTAAGCTCCGTCTCCTGGCTTGTCAGTCCCCATGTTTCGAGGTCGAGATTAAAATCGAACTCGTCCATGATGAACTGCTTAAGCCGCATCAATTTCTTATAACTGCTTTTACCATCCAACTTTCTGAAACAATCCAGATCCCGCCATTTCCAGATTATAGGACTCATTATATTAGCCAGAACCAAAGAGTACATAAGTTCAGGAAATACAAATATTTCCATATCTGAAAGCGTTACAGCAGATGAATATTTTTCAAGTTTCTCCGAATTCATTCCCTGTCAATCCCTGATAATTCATTATTAAACCGCATTGTATGCAAAGTATTAGTATCCTAACCACCCAATACGGTAGTTTCACTCGAATCAAATATCAAGCGCATTTTTTGTCGACTCTGAGCCGACCCCAAAAAAAATTTAATTTTTTTTAAAAAAGCAATCAACAATTGGCACCTCAGAGACGCCTACTATAAGGAAAGGTGGTGTGTGTTTAAACGCTAAGTATGTTGTGGATTGAAATCGGATTTATTAATTAACTTTCAGGGAATGAACTCTCATGCTAATCGACCACGATATATTCATCCAGGCGACCGAAAACAAAAAGAAAGTAATATTAACCTACTTCAGCGGACAGCAGAGCCTTTACCTGACAAGACTATGTGTTCCCATTCAGTTTAGCTGCTCCGATTCGGAAGACACTCCCGATTGTTATTATTTCTGGGATTCGGAGGCTGACGTCGGCGAACGCCTTTTGGGATTGCCTGCTTCTCAAATTGCATATATGGAGCTAACCGAAGAAACATTCGATCCCACGGAATACATTATTCCGGAAAATCTTTAATTGTGAGCCAAAGATACTATCACAAACATTCAAATCGGCCTAAAACGTGTAAATCTTAGATTATATCGTACTCAAGACCATAATTAATTTCGATTTCACCGGTTTCAGGATGTTTCCCTCTATGCTGTGACAAAGCAACAGTATATCCATTCCGGTTCAATCAGCGTTTTCAGATAAGATACTTATCACTAAACCTAACCAAAGACTTCAAACAGGAGGCTCCTGTGGACAAGATTTATCTATTTGCGATAATCAATTATCAAAAAAGAAATCTTTGTCTCTTATCTATATAATATGATAGATGCAAGCATATATATCATAAGGTTAAAAAAATAGTTGATTGTCCGATATTTCTTTTAATTATTGCTGAAAAAGTGTGCTTT
>CAYVXS010000704.1:0-1851 GCA_964454885.1 uncultured Pirellulales bacterium | reverse complement strand
GAAATTCACTGAAAACGGCGTCTTAAAAGATGTTGGAGAAGGCTTTTGGGAAACTGCGGGCAAGCCTCTGCTCAAGCGAACCTTGATCGATACCAGGAAATGCGTTACGGCCACAATGGCGGTAATGGAAGAGCCGTTCAGCTCTGAGACCGTTGGAAGCGCTTCCAGTGGCAGGGGAGGCTTCGGTGGCGGCATGATGGGCGGCGGTGCTCGTGGTGGTGCTCCTGGAGGCGCTCCCGGAGCAGGGAACGTTACTGGTGGGCCGGCTGGACCGGGAGGAGCACGAGGGGGTGCTCCCGGAGGCATGAGGGGCGGTGGCGCACCTGGTGGCGCCGGTGGTGGATTAGGTGCTATGTTTGCCGGCCCGGCTACGATGCCCGAAGAGGGTACTGTCCGGCCGATCCTGTTCGCTGCCCGGCTTAAGGTTGAAAAAGGCAAAATCACCGAAATTGAAACGATCATAGCGCGGGAGCGCGATTTTGCCTTCAACGCAAACAGTGTTCTTGAAACGAAAGACCAGGACTGGGAGACGATCCTTCCACCGGAGAAGCGGGCAACGCGCAAGGAACTGGCGGATGCGGCCAACAATTATTTTGCTCTATTCGCAGAGGGCGCGACAGTCAGCGTCCCCTTCGCGGAAGTATGCGACCGTTGGGAGAACGGCTTACAGACGACAGCGAGAGATCATGACTGTTCGCCGGTGACTTTCAGGAAGCAAACCAATTCCAATCTTAATCATGGACCGAGGCGCGTCTGGGTCGATACCGAAAAAGGCATTTCCATCGCATTTGTGGCATTTGGCGGCGGAGCGACCGTGAGTGAGGAAAGCCCCACGGGGAGCGGCCTTGTCGATTGCCACATGTTCAGGATGAGAGACGGCAAAGTGGACCTGATACAGTCATTCATCGGGCCCAGAGCGGCATCAATGGGCTGGCCCCTTGAACCGATCGAATAGCATGGAGAATATTTTATGAGATTTAAAAATATCGATTTCGGGAAAGCCGGACTTTTTGCAATCGTGTTGATTGCAGCAATCGGAATAACTCAAATTCCGTTTGCCAACGCATATTTTGCTCCGATGATACCGGACACGACTCTGGTATTGCCCGATCACGCACCGGAGGGTTTCACTCAGGTCCGACCGGACATACCTCACGGCAAACTGGAGACCATTACCTACAACTCCAAGAGCATCGGCGTCGACCGCAAGGCTGTCGTCTACACACCACCCAATTATGACCCTGAACAGAAATACCCTGTTCTCTATTTGATGCACGGCATCGGCGGCAACGAAAATAATTGGACGTCCTTCGGGGCCAACACGATCCTCGACAACCTCATCGCCGACGGGAAAGCCGCACCCATGATCATCGTCATGCCCAACGGCCGAGCGACAGCCGAACCACCTTCGAACAATGTCATGGCGGATTTCAATTACTACGCCGACCTTGAACCGGATTTGCTGAACGACTTGATGCCCTACATTGAATCGCACTACTCGGTGGCGACGGACAGGGACCACCAGGCGCTCAACGGCTTTTCCATGGGCGGCGGTCAGGGCCTCAATTTCGGAATCAATAACATCGACAAGTTCGCCTATGTCGGCGGTTTCTCCGCCGCGCCCAACCTCCAGCCGGCCAATGTTCTCGTCCCGAAGATCCGGCAGGCCAGGGACAAGCTGAGTCTGCTGTGGATCGGCTGCGGCGACAAGGACAACCTGATCACGGGGAGCTGGAACCTCCACCAGGCCCTGGATGAGGCCAGGATCGACCACGTCTGGTATCTCGACTCCGGAGTGCACGAGGTTCCGGTGTGGAACAACAACCTGTATCTGTTCGCGCAGATGCTGTT
>CAYVXS010000703.1:0-1852 GCA_964454885.1 uncultured Pirellulales bacterium | reverse complement strand
GAATCGGAGAACGAACGATAGGTTTTTTGTCCGAACTGAATCCGAGTCCAATTATATCGCAAAGACCTCCCTGTCCAGAACCTTCGGCTACGAGGTAAATTGCATGTTTTTCGCCAAGATTATCAACCGCTGAAGAAACATCAATCGTGAATTTTGTTACTTCCTGTGCAGCATTTGCGGGCACATTTATTTCACCAATTTTTTTGCCTTTCCATGTCTCATTGTCCCATGGTCCGTCAAGCCAAACGTTAATCTTGAATGCATTTGTTGTTTTGGGTGTAAGGAACAGATTAAATTTTGTGTTGTTGCCGGGTTTCGTGCCTTCAAAAGCCTTCAAACCTTTTGTATCTTTGTCAAGTCCGCCAAAACCAAAATACTTGTATCCTATGATGTTACCGTTTTGCACATTTACAAGGGGCATGTTGTTGTCCCACATATCCCACGAATCCTGAATAAGTTGCTGGTTGGAAAGATAACATGCGTATCCTGCAGAGTAATATAGATATGGATCGAGTCCATAGATATGGAAACCTTCCGAAGTAACTTCGGCACCAGTGTATTCATTGCTCTGGCTTTTTGCGGTCCAGATATTATCTTTGGCGTATGGGTCATAACCTCTGATTGTAATTTTGCCGCCTTCTGCTACGGATTTATCATCGTTTTCAATATGGACGGGTGCAACCATCGGTTGACGCGCGTTTCCGAATCCTCTCGGAGCCCTGTGATAGAATACATAATACTGGTCATTGATTAACTGGAGGCTGCCATGAGTATTGTGTCCTGAAAAAGTTGTTTGCAGTCTGCTTCCATCCTGAGTGGGCACAACTGCGCGTGCATCCACAAGAACGCCGCCGCTTTTCCATGGCCCTAACGGTGAATCGCCATAGGCATAACGCAACGTCGCAGTGGCCCCGCCAAGTCCATATTCAGGACCGGAGGATCCGCTGTAAATCCACACATATTTGTTGCCGACTTTGCGAATGGAGGCCGCTTCAAAGAAGCTGAAAGAGGCAGGATTTTCACCCGGGAAGAGATAGGGATAAGTAGTCGATTGCGAGTCACTTCCACCACCGGGTTGTGCTTCTGGTTGTGCAGCGCCTCGTCCACCACGTCCGCCAAATCGTCCACCGGCTCGTCCACCACCTCGTGTATCGGGAATAAAACGGTCAATCGCCTGGGTTCCGGGTCTGAGCGAATACATAGTGTTCGGATCCAACTCGCCTGCCGAAGACGATTGAAATCCCCAGTATCCGTAAGCTCTGAAACCGATTTCATAATCAGGATCGTTTTTATCAGTAATGTAATCAATATATACTGCCGGGTCGAATCCCATTATGCTTCCTTGAATTGCTCGAGATCCGTCTTCAGTCATATTGATAGGAGTAAATGGTCCGTCCGGACGATCACCCTTGGCCACCATCGGGTTACGACTAGTGTCGTGGGGATAGAGATAATAAACCTTCTTACCATCCTTCCCCTTCACCTCAACAAGGTCAGGAGCATACATAGTATCCCACTGATTTCTTACGTTGTAGGTGAAAATTGGGCCTTCGTCACGCCAGTTGGATAAATCCTCAACCGGAGCCGACCATTCCCTTATGTCTGGCCCGCAATAACTTGTCGCTCTAACATCGTGAGATCCGATAATATAGATGCGGTATTTTCCCGGATTATCGGGATCCTCAAAAACACGCGGTTCTCCGTCTGGTAAATGTTCCCATAATGGCAGGTACGGATTACCCATTCCATATTGGGTTGATTTCGCGTCGTTTTTCGACTGATTACCGGTGTCCATTGATGCACAACTGCATAACAGAAACATAGCCGCGATTAATAACATTACATGGGGTCT
>CAYVXS010000702.1:0-1860 GCA_964454885.1 uncultured Pirellulales bacterium | reverse complement strand
CAGCGGCTGCACGGTACATTTCTGCACGAACGAATACGACAAAGGGCCAATCATCGTCCAGCGAACATGCCCGGTCAAAGATACGGACGACCCCGACACACTTGCCGCAAGAGTCTTCGAACAGGAATGTATCGCATTTCCAGAGGCCATCAGATTATTTGCCTCAGGCAGGTTAATTGTTCAAAACGGTATAGTAAACATCATAACATAGGCGGTATATCTTTTTTCACAAAGTCAATTCAGCCATCTGCGCGATGTAATTTCCACGACACTGCAATCTAAGGTGATTTGTTATCTTAATAATCTCGCACGATAATCGCATCCTCGCCGACAAGATATCTATCTGAATTTTCGATTTTGAGATTATATACCCTGCCTGTATAAGGTTTCGGTCTTTTGGTTATGCTTTTTATTCCAACCGAACCTTTTGATGTTTTTAATTTCATCCCGACTTTCAGATTGTGCAAAGAAAGCCATTGCCCGGATTCGGTCATAAAATAATGATTCTCAGCCACGGTTACAAAATTGCCGCTCTCAAGAGCAATATCATACAAAGTAAATGTCCCTTCATGCTCCTGTACTATTTCGACTTTGTCGGAAAAATTTAGATATCTGATATTTTGTCCGGCAGCTATCTGAGATATCGGAATAGCAATTCCACTAACCCGGACCGGAGTATCACCGACGAAACAGGCCCTGCCTTTCGGCGGAGCAAAATTAGTATTGAATGTCCAGACATCACCAGTAACAATGTTCCCCTCGCTGTCAACTTCGTCGATACGCCAGTAGTAGGTACTACTACTCCATTCAACACTTTCAGGAGGAGTATAGCTAGTAGCAGCCTGGCGACCTCGATATATACCGGTTGTATCAGACGTATCGGCATCAAAAGCAGTGACACTGTCACTATAAATCCCAAAATACACATCATGAAAAACCGCATTTAGACCAGCCGTCCAGCTTAATGTGGCACCATCATCGACACCGGAAGCGCCATCCCGAGGGTATGGGTTATAGGCTTTACTGTATAAAATGGGCAACTGTAACGGTGAAAGGCTTGCTTCGGCGGTTCCGCCGTAGGCACCCATGTTGATTCTGTCGCCGTTGGGAAAACGCTCAAGGCCAACAGGGCTGTTCGGATCACCTCCATCGATACAAGGACTTGTTACATCGTCAATCACCCAGCTTTGCGTGTTTGGATCCCATCGGCCCGCTGTAGATTTCAAGTGGTAGTCATCATTGTTCGGGTCCGCAAATTTAGGATCCATATCAATATTACCTTCACCCGGAAATCCACCCTGAACATTACTATAGAGAACGACAAGAGATTCATTCATATCGTCCCCCGGTAATTCACTGCGAGATTGCTGAATTTCATCCGGTGTATCACCCCAGAGGACACAGTTAACCATTGTCAGGGCACTGATCTGGTTGGAAAATAATATTTCAGACAAGACTGTAACAGATATTCCCCCACCACTGAATTCTGCGGAATTACCACTAAACGTACAATTATACAGGGACATTATACTCGGATTGTTATTTATCGCATTAATGTTGTCAAAACTTACTCCCATTATAAATCTACTTCCACCACCTACTAATGCACCACCATATCTTGCCGAATTCCTGGTAAATATACAGTTTGTCAATCTTAACCGGCTGGTTGAGATGCCTTCATTATGGATTCCACCGCCATTTACAGATGCTGAGTTTTCCTCGAATTTACAACTAAGAAATGTTGAATCGCCGAAAAGGTTACATACTGCCCCACCCCATCGCGTCGCCAGGTTACCAATAAAAGCACAATCCGACAACTTAAGAGAACTGCTATAATTGTATATCCCACCGCCCTCGCCC
>CAYVXS010000701.1:0-1866 GCA_964454885.1 uncultured Pirellulales bacterium | reverse complement strand
GAGAGCGGGGACGTAATCGTATATGGCTCCTACTTCCGGATAGACAGGAACGGAAAAATCTACGGCAGATGCAAAAGAAGATTATACAGCGGGATCATTACAAGACATTTATTCGAGACCATCCTCGTTCACGCCTGCGGTTCGATGTTTCCTACCAGGGTATTAAGAGAATCCCCGGCATTCGATAATTCCCTTAATATCTGTTCCGATTACGACCTGTGGCTTCGCCTGTCAATGAAATACAGATTCATAGCCCTGCCCGAACCTACGTTCAAAAGACGCAGGCATTCGACCAATCTTTCCAAAGCTTCTTTGGAAAACTGCCTGATTGAATTTCAGGTTGTTAACCGTTTTTATCACGACAACGGCGGCAAACAATTGATTCCGAAAGAAGTTGCAGCCAAGGTATTAAGCAGGAAAAAATGCAGAGCCGGTCGATACGCGGTTAAAGAAGGATTATACGACCAGGCCTGTAAGCTGCTCGGCGAGTCTTTCCAGGAGTATCCCAACCTCAAGTCCGCAATATATTTGGCGAGGGCGAAAATAACCAGGCGATTGGCATCTTACCGATCAGCAGAGAATTAACGAGAGTAAATAATCTTTCACGCGTCTATTTTTTCAGACGAACTTTAACTGCTCAACTTTAGTTCTCGCCTGCGGGCTAAGAAAAATCGCATTACCCCACCTTATTTGTCCGTTCTTTGCCCTTTTCAAATTATAAAAATTGAATAGCGTATAGCCGTATTGTTCAAGGAAGCTGGTTAACTCGTGAAACATACAGCCACCTTCATAATGTGACACGAACATAACCTCGGTATAAATCAGGTAAATATTGTGTTTCGATAACTTGTTACAGGCGCCGCTTAGAACCTTTTTTTCCGCCCCTTCCACATCCAGCTTCAAAATATCAATTCGTTCGATATTCTCTCGCTCACAGAAACTATCTACCGTTATCGTATCCACTTCAATTTCATCGACATTTTGAGATTTTTCGGAGTAATATACCGGCCCGGATTTTGGTCTTGAGAAAAGGGAATTACAGGTCAGGTCCGAATTGATATGCAGTTTTGTCTTACCGATATGGTCGGAAACGGCCGTTTGAAAAGTGCGGACCATCTTGTTTTCAGAGAGTTTTTCGAGCTGGCGAAAAGATTCGGTGTAAGGCTCGAAGCAGTAAATTCCTGCGCCGGGAAAAATATCCATATATGTTCTTGTTACTTCGCCTATATACGCGCCCACATCGAATATTGTCATGTTACTGTTACTATCGAAAAACAGACGCTGGGCTTCGAACGCACTTTCAGTTCTCGAATTCTTCCTGTCACGTCTAAAAACCGATATAAACTCGTTCATAATTGCCATGTTGTTTATGCCCCTTTTATAAATTGGGCGAACAGTCTCATTCGAATCTTAAAATATCTTTATCCCTTCTGGTTCGAAAAGTAATATTGAATATATGGAATCGCATGGAATCGAGGTCCGTTAAAACAGGTCCCTTTTCGGTTATAAGGATATTCGTATGTTTCAGGTCACCGTGAGTAATGCGATATCCTGCTATCTCATCGAGCAGATTCTTAACCTCCTGCGCGGTCGTTTTACGCTTTTCCGATGGGATATTCTCATCCCGCTCATAGTGATACAGACTCAATCCTTCTATATACTCCGTCACTAAATAAGATTTCCATATTAAGAAACCTCTGTGTTGTTCGAAATATGCAAGCGGTTTCGGTGTTGCAATATTATACATCCCGAGCCGATGCCCGTTCAGCCAGCATCTCTTGGCACGGGACTTCTTGATCGTATGACGCAGGGAATGGATAATACCTTTATGATTATACCTCTTAACCACTACATCCGTACCGTTCC
>CAYVXS010000700.1:0-1867 GCA_964454885.1 uncultured Pirellulales bacterium | reverse complement strand
ACTGAAAGAGGATACGGTTATAATCGGCTTACATCCGAGCAGAACTTCGATTTCCATGCAAAATAATGTAGTGGGTGAAGAAGAACCTGTCGGAGTCATAATTGCACCGAAGGGAGGAAAGAATATTGTAAGTTCAATTTCTGTCTCCCCCGGCTCCAATCCGGGTGCCGCCGGTGTGCTCTGGATGGCCGGTCCCGATTCAATGCTGGATGATGTATCATTCGGCGGAGGGGGTGGTTTTGGCAGACGCAGTGGAGGAAGGAGCAATGGACCTGATCTGATGATTGTGGACGGCGGCGGTGGAATCTTCAGAGGTGATTGGCCTCACGGAACAAGTTCAAGTGAAGGATTAGTTATTCAAAATACTTCAACAAAAGGTAAGATTTATCAGATGTCTGTCGAGCACCATAATCGTGTAGAACTTGTTCTCGAAAATGTCGAGAACTGGGAATTCTATGCATTACAAACCGAGGAGGAAAATCCCGCCGGACACGAAGCAAATGCAATGCATATCGAGAATTGCAGGAATATTCTATTTGCAAACACATATATGTATCGTGTCTCCCGTTCTATATGGCCGACAACGTATGGCATCATAGTGCGTAATTCGGACAATATCAAATTTGAGAATATGAAAGTATTCAGTCAGACCCGGCTTGCGTTCGACACTGCAGTATTTGATGAGGATAGCGGTGTGACGGTCAGGCCGCAGTTCTTTACCAGCTTCGTGGTTAAAAAAGATATGAAAGCACCCGGAGAACTTAGATTGCCTCAGGAATTGTTCGAGAAGAATGCGAAACTGGAAAAATTGGCAACCGGATTCAGAAATGCTACTGGTTTGACAACCGATACCGAAGGGCATCTGTTCTTCTCGGATGACTCGAACCGTAAGGTTTATCGGTGGAACGCTGCCGATAAAGAAGCAGAGCAGATTGCGGAGACTCCGGACCAGACTCAGGTTATGGAGTTTGTAGAACCCTCAATACTGTTAATGATAGGCAGAGGAAGTACAAGAGGATGTACAGTTTATACCCTGGATTTAGCTCAGGAAGGAGCCACGCCACAGAATGTCACTGGAGCACCCGATGCGCTGCCTGAGACGAAACTTATGATTCCCGTTGGAATACATAACATGATGTCGGTATTAGATGACCTGATGGAAAATCGTGACTACATATATCGTGGAGGAAGTAACACTGCAGTAGTGAGTGTCCTTGAAAACTCTGAACGTCTGTATTATTATGCTCCGGGAACCAAAACAGCCATCAAGGCCGGCGGGACATGGCGACCACTGCCTCAAAGTTCCAATATGACCGCTTTTTCACCCGGTGACAAATTCTATGTTGCCTGTGAAGATGACGGCAAAACATACCGTGTCAAACTCAACAAAAACGAGACTCTGACTTACCATGTATTTGCTGAACGAGGTGGGAATTCTGCTATCCAAGATTCAGCCGGTAATGTTTACATAGCAAGCGACCAGGTCTATATATATAACAGCGACGGTGAGCAAATTGGCGTTCTTGAAATACCCGAGCGGCCCGGCAGTCTCGCTTTCGGTGGTCCGGATAATCGCACACTATTCATAGGAGCTCGCAGCTCAGTTTACTCGATCCGCACAGTTAATCCGGGATTATAACTTTTTAAGTCAGTACCTTGTGATTCTTGCCTTCGGGAACGAATTTTTTTCGATACTACACGGAACTATTTTTGCGTTACGTTTCGGCTTCACCGGCTCTTTCTCGGAATAAAAATCATCAGATCAGAGTAAACAAGACTAAGTACGAAACACAATTAAATGAGTCATCTCTGCAACTCAAAAACAAATATTAATATCCCTGTTATATACCGGCTTTGCCGATATAAA
>CAYVXS010000699.1:0-1877 GCA_964454885.1 uncultured Pirellulales bacterium | reverse complement strand
AAAAGACGCGAGCGATTATACCGGTCCATTTATTCGGGCAGGCTGCACAGATGAGGACCATCAACGAAATTGCTCAGCATCATAATATCGCCGTTATCGAAGATGCCGCCCAGGCGATAGGTGCAAGCCAGGACGATATAATGTGCGGGAATTTCGGCCACTGCGGCTGTTTCTCGTTTTATCCTACCAAGAATCTCAATGCCTTCGGCGACGGGGGATTGGTCACAACCAATTCGGAGAATATTGCACAAAAACTGAGAGTGCTTCGCGACCACGGACAGAATCCCCGATACTTTTACAAGATGATCGGCGGTAATTTCCGCCTCGACGGTATCCAGGCGGCCGTCTTAAACGTCAAGTTGAAGCACCTCGATTCCTGGAACGCCAAACGTAGAAAGAATGCGGCTTTTTACGATGATATTTTTGCCGGTTCTCCTGTTAAAACTCCGAAAATCGATGAAAACAATGTCAGTATTTATCATCAGTACACTGTAGCGGTGCCGAACAGGGACCGGCTGCAGAAATTCCTTGCCGACAATAATATCGGTTCGGCGATATTTTATCCCCAGCCGCTGCATCTTCAGGAGTGCTTCAGTGAGCTTGGTTACAAACTGGGCGATTTGCCGGTTACAGAACGCATTTGTGGGGAGGTTTTATCGCTGCCGATTTATCCTGAATTATCGCAGGAACAGATCGAGTACGTTGCCGGAATGGTACTGAAATTTTTTTAACATGAATTAAGAAATATTTACAGGGTAGTTAAATTGTTGAGTGTAAGTGAAAATCCTCCTATCATGTGGCCTGAAGTGGGTACGATACGTGAATATACCGGCCGATGGTGGGTTGCCCATACGAAGAGCAGGAATGAAAAAGCCCTTGCCCATGACCTGATTAACAGAGATATATGTTACTTTCTTCCGATGACCTGGAAGGTCAGACGAAAAAGCCGCAGGACGATAAAATCACTGCTGCCTTTGTTCAGTGGATACCTTTTTTTTTGCGGTAACGAAAGCCAGCGAACGGAGATACTCAGGACCGACCGGGTGGCCAATCTCATCGAAGTTATAAACCAGGAAAAATTCCTCAATGAGCTGGTACAGATTGAAAGGGTTCTCCAGGCCGGTGCTCCACTTATGCCTCATAAATATATCAAGGTGGGTCAGAAGTGTCGGGTTATCGCCGGACCTCTTATGGGGCTGCAGGGTATCGTGGTCAAGACCAAGGGAATGATGCGCCTGGTTTTGCAGGTGGATATGCTCGGCCAGGCGGCAAGCGTCGAGATAGATATAGATATGATAGAGCATGTTGAATAATACCGAACCTAAGATTGAGGCGTTAAACAACAGGAGGTTTTTGTATGAAAATATGTGTCACCGGTGTTGGTTACGTCGGTCTGGTAACGGGAGCTTGTCTGGCCGAAGCCGGCAACGATGTAATTTGTGTGGATAACGACAGCGAGAAAATTGCCTCTCTTAAAGGCGGTGTCATTCCCATCTTTGAACCGGGTCTGACTGAAATTGTAAGACATAACGCGAAACTCGGACGGTTGCATTTTACAACGGATCTGAAATACGGAGTGAATAATTCGCTGATTATTTTTCTCGCAGTCGGTACACCGTCGGCCGAAGACGGTTCCTGCGATATGTCCGCAATCCTTTCTGTGACTGAAAGCATCGCCGAAAATCTCAGTGACTATAGAATCATTGCGACAAAAAGCACGGTGCCGGTGGGGACATGTAAAAAGATTACGGAAATTATCAAATCGAAAACCGATGTGCCGTTCGATTATGTCAGCAATCCGGAATTCCTCAAAGAAGGTGCGGCCGTCGAGGATTTTATGAGTCCCGACAGGATAATCATAGGAACAACCAGTTCCA
>CAYVXS010000698.1:994-1878 GCA_964454885.1 uncultured Pirellulales bacterium | reverse complement strand
CTGGCCGGCGGAGTTATGGAAATTATGCAGGCCCTGAGAGTGGACGGAAAGGCCGGAGACGACCACGGAGGCATTATCCAGTTTTACGAAAATCTGGCCAAGGTAAAGGTAAGACACCGGAAATAATTCCGGTCACGATGTCGTGACACAATCTCCAGTGAAAGGACTCTTTTTGTGCTCCTGATAATACTTTTACTTATTAGCGTGCTTTTCATCGTCGCCTCGACATGCAAATTTCAACTTCATCCCTTTCTGGCCCTCTTGTTTGCCGCCGTCGGATTCGGTATATTCTCCAGGATGCCGCTGCCGGAGATTGTCAAATCGATCAACGAAGGATTCGGCGAAACCATAGGCAGTATCGGAATCGTCATCATCACCGGCGTCATCATCGGGACATTCCTCGAGCATTCGGGCGGCGCCTTCGCAATGGCCGAGAAGATATTAAAAATAATAGGCCAAAAGCATGTCCCCCTGGCTATGTCTATCATAGGATATTTCATTTCCATTCCGGTATTTGCCGATTCGGGATTCGTGATCCTGACACCCCTGAACAGGGCTCTTTCCAAAAAAGCAAATATTTCCCTGGCAGGCTCCGCGATCGCTTTGGCCGTCGGACTTACCGCGACACATTGCCTCGTGCCGCCGACGCCGGGGCCGATTGCCGCAGCCGGTATTCTCGGTGCCGACCTCGGGCGGGTGATTTTATTTGGCATTATAGTCAGTGCCGTCGCCGTTGTTGTTGGCTGGCTTTTCGCCACAAAAGTTGCCGCAAAGGTTTACATCGATCCCAGTCCCGATCTCTCAGCCGCGAATATCGAAGAGCAGCTCAAAGAAGCACCGTCCGCATTCAAGGCATTCACTCCGATTTTAATTCCGATTTTCCT
>CAYVXS010000698.1:0-984 GCA_964454885.1 uncultured Pirellulales bacterium | reverse complement strand
AGCGTTTTGTCGGCGATCTGGACTCCTTCCGCTAAATCCGTTTCCGACTTTCCGACACATCCTCTCGGGCAAGGGAATTTGAAAGATTTCGTCGGCTTTATCGGCGAACCGGTCATCGCTTTACTGATTGGGACTTTTCTGGCCTTTCGGCTTCCGAAGAAACTCGAAATGCAGATGTTATCCACAAAAGGCTGGGTCGGCCAGGCACTGTTAAATGCGGCCCTTATCATTATGGTCACCGGGGCGGGCGGCGCCTTCGGGAAGGTGCTGCGGAATTCCCCGATTGCCGACGTGATCGGCGAGTCCTTAAAGCATGCCAACCTTGGTATATGGCTGCCCTTTATCATCGCAGCGTCGTTAAAAAGCGCGCAGGGTTCATCAACAGTTGCGCTAATTACGACGTCATCTTTAATGGACCCGCTCATGTCGCCGCTGGGCTTCGAATCCGAAATGGCAAAAGCTCTGGTGGTCTTATCTATAGGCGCAGGCTCGATGGTTGTCTCTCATGCGAACGACAGCTTCTTCTGGGTCGTTACGCAAATGGTGAGAATGGACGTTAAAACCGGCTATAAATTGCATACTTTAGCCACATTAACTATCGGCCTCACTTCAATCCTGACTATCTGGCTCATCAGCTTTATAGCTATGTGAAAAAATTCGCAACGTCCACCGGATTGGCTTTGTTTTTAACCGCGGATTTCACGGATTAACGCCATTTTTCCCGTAATCTTTTTATTTCAAAGAGCTTGTGCTATTTTACCCATTTTAACATTGGCTTTGTTTTCGATTTTTTCCTTCAAATCCACAACTTTCGGATTTCGTGATTAGTGCTTCGAACTTCCGGCCGGAGGCCGGTGAATTGGCTTTGTTTTTCCGCCGACCAAATCTCGCAATTTTCACCTATTTACTTGTCATAAAAGAACTTGCGCTAAATTGCCCAATTTGAAATTGGGTTTGTTTTTTCAAAAAGTATCGTTTTGTAGA
>CAYVXS010000697.1:0-1884 GCA_964454885.1 uncultured Pirellulales bacterium | reverse complement strand
ATGGTGCGGCCGATCAGGGCATCTGCTCCATAGCCCCTGAAGAAATTGCCCGAGACCATCAATCCCTGGGTGGTGATGGCTTCGGCCGGGGTTATGGCCGTCATCCTATAAAGACTGGCAAAGGCAAAGATCTCAGAAAACCCCCTCGCCTGATCCCGGAACGAGGCATAAGCGGGATAGGGAAAGGTTTGCGAACCGTCCCCGCCGTAGCAATATGAAAAAGTATATCCCTTAGATTCAAAATCAATCACACGCAATTCCCGGGCTTGCGGTACGGGCAGTGCACGAAACAGCGCGGCATTAAGCAGACTGAAGATTGCCGTGTTTGCTCCAATGCCCAAAGCCAGGGAGATCACCGCCACTGTCGTAAAACCGGGTGACTTTAACAGTTGTCGAAACGCGTATTTAATGTCCTGCAATAAGGTTCCCATGATTTAGATTGCCTTTCCCAGTAACTGTTCGGGCGTGACTTCTCCTTCCATCCAGCCGTCCTTTAGCCTGATGATTCTTCGGCCGTAGGCGGCGTATTTGTCGTTGTGGGTGACCTGGATGATTGTTGTGCCTTCTTTGTTGAGCTTTTTAAATAATTCCATAATTTCCTGACCCTGCGACGAGTGCAGGTTGCCGGTAGGTTCATCCGCGAGTATCAGCTTGGGGCTGGCAACAACAGCGCGGGCGATAGCGACCAGTTGCTGCTGGCCGCCGGAGAGCTGGTTGGGATAAAGGTCCTTTTTACCCACGATACCGAATCTATCGAGAGTATCGCAAACTATTGCCGCCCGCTCCGAGGACTTGACATTGCGATAGGACAAGGGAGTGTCCAGGTTCTCATATACGGTGAGACTGTCAAGCAGGTTAAAGGCCTGGAATACGAAACCGACGTACTGCCGGTTTAATGCCATACGCTGCTTTGGCTTTAGCTCATGCACGGCGTTTCCATCGAGATAATATTCCCCTTCCCAGACATGGTCGAGCATTCCGAGGATATTGAGAAGTGTGGATTTGCCTGCGGCCGAAGGCCCCATGATAGTGACAAACTCACCTTCTTCAATATCCAGGTTGATTTGCTGCAATACATACAAGAATCCCGCCTTGGTGTTGTAACGCTTTTGAATGTTTTTAAGATTGATCATGAAAAAATACTCCAAAAAATATTTGTTATTAATTATTTATCGTTAATAATTCATCATTCGTATCTTAACGCTTTCATAGGATCAATTTTGGCGGCCCGACTGACGGGAAGGATTACAGCCGCAATAGAGACCAGAATCAGTAAGATTGTAGCTCCGCCTATGGAAACGGGATCGTAAGGTTCTATGCCGAAAAGATAGCTTCGGATAAGCCGCGATGCCACCAGTACCAAAGGAATTCCTATTAATGTTCCAATGAGGACCAGTGATATTGCGCTGCGTAGTACAGAAAAACCTATGTCGAAGGATTGTGCACCGAGGGCCTTGCGGATACCGATCTCACCGGTTCTTTGCGTCGTGTAGTACGACATGAGTCCGAATAAACCGATACAGGACAACAGAACTGCCGACAGGGCAAGAGACATTGCCAATACCGCAAAGCTTCTTTCGTTGGCTATAGATTCATTGAGCTGGGTCGCCATGGTTTTAATATCGCTCATAGGGACATTTGCATTACTGTCGGCCAGTAACTTTCGGATGGTAGGAATGAGCGCCATGGGATTCGACGCAGTTCGTACCTCGTAATACAACCTGCCCGGATATCCGGATGCCTGGCGATAAGGCATAAATACCGTAGATTCAACGGGCACTTTGAGGTCATAATACATAATGTTGCCGCATACACCTATAATGCGATAATCGCTTCCGCGAATGTGCAGGATTTTTCCAATCGGATTCTCACCGGCAAAAGCAC
>CAYVXS010000696.1:0-1884 GCA_964454885.1 uncultured Pirellulales bacterium | reverse complement strand
GGCGACGAATATGAGAAACTGGCTGTTGCCTTCAATAACATGCTCGACGGCCTGCAGGAAGCACAGGAGAAGCTGCGGCAGGCGAACAAACAGCTCGACGGTAAAATTGTGGAGCTTTCCGACCGTAATATCGAGCTGTTCAAGGCCAACAAGCTCAAGAGCGAGTTCCTGGCGAATATCTCACATGAGTTCAGAACACCTTTGAATTCGATTCTCGGCTTCGCTCAGGTCCTGCGGGATAAACCCGCCCTTCTTAGCAAGGACAAAGCACAACGATACACAGAGAATATCATAACAGGCGGAAACAGGCTTTTGAATATGATTAACGACCTCCTGGACCTGGCCAAAACAAAAGCCGGCAAAATCGAATTACACATAGAAAAAACGTCCTTGCCGCAACTCATAAATTCCGCCGTGTCATCGTTCTCATTAGAAACGAAAAGAAAGAAAATTAAGATCAAAGTCACGGTCGATACGGACCTGCCCGAGCTTGTCACCGATGCCGGCAAGGTTCAGCAGATAGTTTATAACTTCCTGAGCAACGCCGTTAAGTTTACACCGGAAAGAGGAAGAATTGAAATTCATTCCCTCCTCAAGCCCGACGAAAAAACACTCCGGATCGAAGTATCCGATACCGGATGCGGGATAGCCGACGAGGATAGGGAAAAAATATTCGAGAAATTCGGTACGGCAGACGGCTCTCTTACACGTCAATCGACCGGCAGCGGTCTGGGACTTGCCATCAGCGCCGAATTAGCTGCGATGCTCGCCGGCAGTATAGGCGTGGACAGCGAGCTTGGCAAAGGTTCGACCTTCTGGCTCGAAATCCCGACAACACTGACCAAAGAAGAATCCAATTCGACCGAGAAGAAGGACATTACCTCTGCATAAATCATCATTTTGCATAGAAAGCGACTTTCTGATTCGATACGAATGGATTACCGATCCAGCTCATAGAGGATAATCGCCGAGGCGACAACGGCAGCCGTTTCGGTTCGTAAAATACGTTTTCCAAGACTGAATGCCTTCGCCCCCCTGCCGTCGGCATCGGCGATTTCTGTTTCCGTTAATCCTCCCTCCGGCCCGATAAACAAAGCAATCTTTTTTAGCTCAGAATCTTTTCCTTTTATTATTTCTCTCAAATCCGGCGTATCAATCTGAGTGGATCCGAAAAGAGAGCAATCGAAATTATCGAGTCCCGAAATAACATCTGAGAAATTAAGTGGACTTTCAAGCGTGGGGACTCTACCTCTGCCCGATTGCTCCGCCGCTTCGGTGATAATACTTTGCCATCGAGACATTTTTTTTATCGTGACAGATTCCGCCCCGCGTACAATACTCCGCTGTGTCACAACCGGAACAAAGCTGCAAACGCCGACCTCCGTGCATTTTTGCAGTACCCATTCGAATTTTTCCCGGGCCAGGATACTCTGGTAAAGAGTAATTCGAACTTTCGGTTCACCCTCGGACCTTGTTTTATTAATTACCTCGCCGATAATTTCCCGTCGGTCGATCTTAATAAGTGAAACTTTGTATTCGTAACCGGTATTATCCAGAACGATGATTTTATCGCCGGGCTTCATTCGTAAAACATCCCGAATCTGGTGAGCCTGCGAGTTGGCAAGAACAATCTTTTCGCCATGCAAAATATCCGGTGAAATAAAAAATCTGTGCATAAATTACAGCCTTTACGATATAAAACAAAAATATCTTTTCTATATCTTCGATTTGCAAAGAACTATATTTTCTGTTACAAAAAAACAAATATAACCGCTCTTTTCAAATTGTTAAGGAGAAAACTTATGTATAAGGTCATATTCCTTTTATCGATTATCTTCCTGTCAATTACAGGCAGTCTCGCAGCACAGAGTCCCGAACAGACTC
>CAYVXS010000695.1:0-1886 GCA_964454885.1 uncultured Pirellulales bacterium | reverse complement strand
GCTCGGTCTCGAAGAAACGAAATAAAATCCCTTTCCGTCGGGTGAAAAGTAAGGGCACCATTCGTCACCGGAGCCGACAAAATCGGCAGGTGCCGCCGGAAGCCATTGTCCTTCTTCTTGTTTCGCGTACCAGGCGTTGCAGGTTGACCAGCCTGCGTTCGTGACGGCAAAACAAAACTCCTTTCCATCCGGCGTAAACGAGGCGTTCTGTTCGTATCGGTTATTAAGAGAAATTACTCCCGGTGCAAAAACTTTAGGCACCAAACCCGGTGGCTCCTGCCCCATATAATACGAAACGGCCGTACCATTGGTTTCCGAGCCTGAACTCGGCATCACGAACATGAACGATATAATTAAAAAATACAATATATTTCGAACTGTCATATATTCTCTCCTTTTCGATGAAAACTGATTTAATGGTTATTACATAAGAATTATCCTGAAACGGCCGATATGTTTCATTATTTTTATTAAACTAAAACTGCCGGAAAACGCAGGGGAATGTTTAAAAAAAATATTGAAACACTTGTAACACATATAGGATAATAATTATTAAGTAGGATTATGAAAATTGATTTAAATATCATCCGGGCTGCGAAACGCGGCGAATCTGAAAGTATGGCCGATCTGTCCATGGTGGCCAACAAACGGGTTTTTACGTACATCTATCGCCTGACCATGGACTATCATCTTTCACAGGACCTGGCACAGGAAACGGTCCTCGATCTCATTAAATTCTTACCCGAGATGGAATTCGACCATATCAATCCTTTCTGGTCATGGCTTTACCGCACGGCATTGGGAAAAGTCCAGCATCACTACCGCATCCAGGGTGTTAACAGGATCCACCAGAAAACGACCGCGGACAGTGACAAACTTAAGCAGTGCCTGGCCGACTTCGAAAGCGGCATAAATACATTGATCAGGGAGGAATTGAGAAAGGCCGTTGTGGATTCCATGAAAAACCTGAAACTCAAATATCGAAATATCCTGACACTTCGATGTTTCGATAATCTCTCGTACGCGGATATCGCCGAAATATCGGGAGGAAGTGAATTACAGGCCAGACTTCTGTTCTTTCGTGCGAAGCAATCTCTCAAACACCAGTTGGCGAGGAAAGGCGTCAAAAAAGAGCAGTTCCTTTCCGCGATGGGACTTTTTGGGATTCTCACGGCCACAGTCACCGACAATGCCGCCGCCGCGACGTCGATTTCCGCAGCTTCTTTGAAAGTCACCTCGACCGTAACAATTCTCGGCATGACGCTGCCCAAGCCCGCCGTCAATGTCGTAGTTGGTATCGTATCTTTGTCCATCATTACCGGCGTGGGAATAAAGCAGTATAACCGATACAGGCCCCCTGCGTATAAACCGGCGCCGATGTTTTATACCTATCTCAATCCCCAGCCTCACCCGTTCGCGGACCTGTTTTATTTATTGGAAAGCGGCGAGCTTGTAAACCCGACTCAGGTAACAGCTTTTAACGATCCCGATAACGACGGTTTCCGGCTTGTGAATTCCTCGATTTCAGAAAGAAAACCTTTTATTTCGACACCTTCGAGTGCCCTTGTCGAAGACGTCACCGGCGATATCTGTATAGCCATGCCGCGAAACCACTGGGTCGAAGTGACATTCGGAGGACCGATTATCGATGGCCCCGGCCCGGATTTGTTCTATGCCGGATGGAACTGTCGAAGTATGCGTATAGCTCTTATCGGCGAGCAGGGCCAGAGTTTTATATTGCCGATTCTGAATTGCCTGCCCGACTGTCCGGCACGGTGTATGTGCTATCAGATCGCCCCCTTCGATATCGCCCAGTATAACCTGGACTTTACGCCGGTCAAAGTCCGCCTTACCGGCATATACGACACAAGACCATTCAGCGGCTT
>CAYVXS010000694.1:0-1886 GCA_964454885.1 uncultured Pirellulales bacterium | reverse complement strand
AACGGTGGTGGCTAACGGCCACCCGGGGCAACCCGCGGGAAAGTGCCACAGAAAATACACAGCCCCCACGTCTTGCTGTCGCAAGACAGCAGCGGGGGTAAAGGTGAAATGGTGCGGTAAGAGCGCACCGCGGCGTCGGTGACGGCGCCGGCAGGGTAAACCCCGCCGCCTGCAAGACCAAGTAAGCCGGTCAGTCTTAGCCCTGAGTTGAGCTTTGTAGCTCAGGCCGGCGGGTAGGTCGCGTCCCCCGCAGCTTCGCTTTTGCTTGCCGCTGCGTCTCCGCGACGCAAGTCACGGCAGCAGGCGAAGCAAAACGGCGAGGGAGAGCCGGTCGGCAACGGCCGGTCAAGATAAATGATCGCCATTTACAGAACTCGGCTTAAAGACCCACTCTTTTTCAATTTGTTTTTTTCATCTCTTAAGTATTTCTTGGAGCGATAGCCTATCCATTCTGTGACTTTTGCCTAAGTTAAGAGCAAAACGTTCCTGATGTTTTCGTTAAAATCACAGTGTCAAAATAAAAATAATCGAAAGCAATACAATTTCACTTAGCCTAAGTCATTGTAATATCAGTAGTTGCATTTTACGTGACTAAGATGTCACGCACTTATTGTTAATAAATATAAAATTTTTATTTAAATATTTTTTTGTTTTTGTTAAAATGCGTAAATTACATTTTTCGGTTTGTTGAGTTTTATATAAACATAAAGGAGGATTAGACAATGATAAGAAGAATAGTATTCATCGTGGCAGTTTTCGCATTTTCATTATCCACCTATGGCGATCCGGTTGACCTTACAAGCTGGTCCCCGTTGACCTTAGACTTCCCGGGAGGCCAATCTGCAGGGAATTGGATCTTAGGCGGCGGCAACACCTATGTGGATCAGGTTATTAACGCCGATCCATCATTCTATCTGAACAATCTGAACCAAACGAGCTATTCGATGGATGGTTCGTGGCAGGTTCTCGAGACCGGCGGTGACGATGACTTCATGGGATTCGTATTCGGCTATCAGAATTCCAGCAACTTCTACCTGTTCGACTGGAAGCAGGGAAGTCAGAGTTCTTACGGCGGATATGCCAACGCAGGAATGACCATAAAGAAAATGACAGGGTCAACAGATAACGGCGTAAACGATTTATCGTTAGGTGAGTTTTGGGAAAACGCCGCTGACTTAGGAGATATGGAAGTCTTAGCTCAAAATCAGGGCTCAGGATTAGGTTGGGTGGATAATACATTGTATGACTTCCATCTGGATTTCAATTTGAATCCCGGTGAAATTCATATTGTTGTTATGGATGGCGCAACTACGCTGTGGGATTATACCCTTTACGACAGTGAGTTCTTGTCCGGCCAGTTCGGTTTCTACAACTTTTCCCAGGCGAATGTACGCTACGCCGGTTTTGTTCAGACAGGTGGTGTCCTTATCCCCGTTCCCGTCCCCGGTGCCTTCATTCTCGGTAGCCTCGGCTTAGGTCTTGCCGGCATGAAACTGCGAAGACGAAAAGAAGCATAATATATAATAATTTAATCGGAAAATTATGGGCTGTGAGTACTTGCTTGCAGCCCTTTTTGTTTACCAATTCAACTCCGGCCCGAATTGGCTTTGTTTTCTTGTCGCGGCGTAGTCTTACGAAGCCGGATTCTCCATATTTACTTGTCATAAAAGAGCTTGCACTATATTACCCATTTTAACATTGGCTTTGTTTTTTCAAAAAGGCTCGATTTGTAGAGAACGCTCTACATCTGTCGAATAAGCTCGTCGCTCGTATTGCGTGATTCGTATTTCGAAACAACTTAGAATAGCCATCCCGACAAAGTCGGGATTCTGCAATTTTGCGATTTGACTTTTGCATTTTCCTGCCCGCTGTACACTATCCGCTAC
>CAYVXS010000693.1:0-1888 GCA_964454885.1 uncultured Pirellulales bacterium | reverse complement strand
CTTTGCAGGACGATACCAAGATTATTTCTGTATTCTATCCAGTTGGGTACGCAGCGCAATGAGCTGCAAGATAACTTATATAGTCTCGGTCAGATGTATTCCGAGCAGGCACGATATGGTCAGACAAGATTGCAGGCGATTTTGCTGCCTGTCATGCTTATTTGTGTCGGTGGTTTCATCATGCTGACAATTTTAGCAATGTTTGCGCCGATGATTCAAGTTGTAACAACATTATCTTCTTCAGGATAACAGACGTGTTAGCAATTACAGGCATATTGACATTAGGTGTATATATATACCTTGGATTAAAAAAGCCGGCTATCGCTTTGATTACATCTCCATTTGTAGTTTTTACGATAGCCATTATCGCTGCATTGGATGAGGATCCTCTGGCTGGAATGATTGCGGCTATTCTTTTTTTCGCAACACTGGTGGCTATTCTGATATCAAAGCGAAGATTCGATCCTGTACAATGGCCTTACTTGTGTGCAAAATGGATTCTCATAATAATTTTTTTGATACTGTTATCCGTTTCCATGGGTCTTGTTTTCGGGCCGCTGGGTGTAATCGGTATAGCTTTTATAATTATCTTCATAGCCTCAATTATTGCCTATGGAATAACGTCTCATCATACGACTGCTGCTTATATCATTTCAACGATAGGTTCGAGCATGAGGCAGAATCTGCCATTGTCAATGGCCCTGGAAACGGCTTCCGGAGGTCTCGAAGATAAGCGTTCGAGGATTCTGCGTAATATACAAAGATGGCTCGTACAGGGTTACTCTCTTAGTGAGTCGATTAAACGAGGCTATCCGAGGTGCCCGGGTCATGCGGTGGCAATTATAGCCGCCGCGGAACGAATCGACCAGCTTCCGAAAGCAATGGCGTCAATTGAAGCCGATATGACGACAAAATCTAATGAGAGCAGAAGAATAAGACCCGTACATCCGTTCTATCCGCTGATACTAATGATTTTTATGTTCTTTTTAATAATGGGATTAATGACTTTTGTGATACCGTCATTTTCATCTGCATTGTCTGAAATTACTGGTGGGGGATCACTACCGAAACCAACTCAGATTATATTGGAAATAATGAGTTTTATTGCGTACGAATACGGCTGGGCATTCGGATTATTTATTTTAATCACAATATTTATCTTTATTCCTTACTGGTTATACTGCAAGTTCAGACCTCGTAAGCCGGATGAGCCTTATTTGCTTTCACGGATAGGTGATTATATAAAATGGCGGTTGCCTGTTTTGCATTACTTCGAGAGGAACTATTCACTGGTCCAGGTCGTCGAGCTTCTGCGATTGTCACTCGATGCGGGCTGCCCGGTCAATGACGCGATAGCCAATACTTTAAAGCTTGATGTCAACAATTCCTTCAAGAAGCGATTGCGAAAGTGGCTTCGGAAAGTCGAAGAAGGTGAAAACATTTCAACTGCAGCCAGGAAATGCAGGATAGGAGCGCCGGTAGCCTGGGCATTCGACGATAAAATCAACCAGGGCAACACACCCACGATACTCGAAACACTTGAGTCGTTCTACCGCTCAAGTTACAGCTATTCGGTCAACCTGGCACGCTGCATAATGTGGCCCCTTGTGATACTGGTGATGGGATTTATTGTGGGCTTTGTGGTTATTTCGATATTCCTGCCCGGCATCGAGATTATCAATACTTTGTCAGGCTCGGTAATACCTTAAACTGGAAAGTACAGAATATGATGTTGACTGCAAAAACAAGATATCGAGGCATTTTCATGGTAGAGCTGGCCATCGGGATACCAACAATGGTAATACTGCTGGTTGGCCTCGGATTGACACTGAATAAAATCGCAAGGTTCAATCACAACCAGCTAACCAGGCAGCGCTGCATCGCGGCC
>CAYVXS010000692.1:0-1891 GCA_964454885.1 uncultured Pirellulales bacterium | reverse complement strand
CTCGCGCTCAAAAATCGACTCAAGAACCGGCGACCACAGAAAAACAACCGGCAAATATTACTATTTTACAGAAGTTGAAAACATAAAAGATCACACCGCGGAGGATTTGCTTTTCACTGGAGTTTTTGGATGAATGTCACGATTTTCTAAAGACTGCGACGACGTTCTCTACTTCTACTACGAAAAGCCTGTTGTCACCTTCGAAATCCACGGGGATAGCTCCCTTTGGATTGAAAAGCACTTTGTCATATTGCCGCAATGGTATGTCCGGCGAATTTTCTATCTCGGCTGAAATTGACACAATTCGACCGGTGATAGTGGGAATCTCGATATTGTCGGGCAATTGGATGCCGCCCTTGGTCTGTTTCTTGTCTTCGTCCTTGCGAATCAGGACCCGTTTGCCTATCGGCTCGACTATCTCAAGTGACCTTGAATTCGTTTGCTCTTTTTTTCCCATTTCCAGTTAATCCCGGAATAATAACGTACTTTAAACACTATAGCCAATATATATGCATGACAGATATTATGCAACCCCCTGCCGGATAACTTTGTCTCGTGATTTTTCGAGAATTGTCGTTGCTGTCTCAAATACAGACGACAAAAAAAGATGCAACTCGGATTCGGTTTTACTAAGAAGCAACAAAATCTCTGTTCAAACTATTTGCCCCTCGAATTTTCCTGCACAAAAACATGGTATTACTGATTAAATCTTATCCAAATCGAACCGCCGTCCGGTGATTTATTCAATAGCGACATGAATTGACCGTTTAACTCCGGATCAAGACTTACATATTTTGATGAATAAAGAATTTCGTATCCGGAACCGAAAAGGAGCAAAACACCGAGCAGATACTGTTCATTATAGAAACGTTCCGCCCAGACATCCGGATAATCCTCCGGCCAAAAAATATCATGAAAATGCACCAATACACCGGGGCACAGATTCGGAAGTATATCCAGGAACATATACGTAACATCGGAATTCTGCAGACATCTGTGGGAGCCGTCAATAAACAATACGTTGTCTTTGCGAAGGGCCTGAAACACACCCTTCGGAACCATTTGGATAGGCGCCCTGACAGATTCGTCGCAAATTGAGTCGATTATCGCTCTCGGCGATGGATCGATGGAAATAATTTTTGTCCTAAGATTGAAATGCGAGATAACCTGCCTGGCGAATTTCGTTGAATTGCCGGAACCAATCTCCATGTAAACAGCTGGATTGTATCTATACAAAAAGCCGCACAGTGCCATAGCATCGCCCGGCGGCAGATAATCGTTTGACCAGTAAGGATTTTTGGCTTCATCAGGAACCGACGACGGCTCGGCGGGAATCTCACCGAAAAAACCTGACAGCTTGCCCAAATCATGGATGAATTTCTCGTATCTGTCACGGAACAATGAAAGCTTTTCAGCAATATTCTCGTGCCTTAATCTTGAATTAACAAAACTTTCTTTTAATCCGGATCCACTTTTAATATTGTTGATCCCAAGCGGTTCGTTACCTCCGTCGTTAATTTTCAAAGATTCTTGTGTGAGCGGATGCAAAGTAAAATTTTGGTGTCCTCCGTTTTTCACGACATCCTTTTCGGTCCGGGCCCCTTCAAATTTCATTGCCAAATCCCCAAACCCCCCACATATCTAAAAAATTTCTTTATCCCACCACTTAATTAATATCGACTCTTAGTATCTGTTTTCTGGATTGTTTTCGCAGCTTTTCAACCGTTGAAGCCTTGCGAGTTTTTTTATGCGATCCGGAGAATACTCGTCTTCTATTATTTCAGAGACCTGATGCCCATCATTTTATGATTGGTCATGACTGCTGGCTCATTAGTTTTTTCAGCAGTGCCCGCTGGAAGTGCAGGCGGTTCTCGGCCTGATCGAAAATAAT
>CAYVXS010000691.1:0-1898 GCA_964454885.1 uncultured Pirellulales bacterium | reverse complement strand
GGAACATCGGCACCTGACCCGTCAAGTCACGCATGCAGGCAATCACGCCGTCGGCATTGCCGCCATACATGAAATAATAATCAATACAATCGCCCACATCCGATTTGAACGATGTGCTTTCTTGACTATCTCTGAAGATAGTTGGCGAATAATTGTCCCAAAATAATCCATAGCCTTTTACCGACAGAAAAAATGGAATATAATCATCCGTATTGCCCTGTATCATTCGCAGTCTCAGGTTACGCTGTACCATTTTGCCCTGTTGCTGTATGCCCAAGCCGTAAATGGCCTCATCTTTATCCAATACAAACGACTGGGAGACACTGTAGGTTTTTACACCGGCATCGTTGAAATCTGTAAACGCAACACCCGCTTCTTTCTCACTTAACAGCGACTCACCTGTCGGAGTTGAAAAAGAGATTTTACCGTTGTTGAGGTTCAGGGTCGCCTGAATGCTTTCACTATTAATGGAAAGTTCATCTCCTGTCTGCTTTATACTAAGTGCGGTTTTTTGCGGAACCTTAATAACCGAAAGGCTCTCTTTCGTAAATGTTTCGCCTTCAGGTGACTTCAATACCCTCACAATGGACGGGCCATAGAACTGAATTTCCACTTCGATAGAGTTAACTGTTGATTTTATACCCAAATCGGTTTTCTGATAAGTTTGAGCCTTGATGCTGTTAACAAAGACAAATGCAAATAATACTGTGATTAAAAGTTTTCTACTCATATTAACATTCTCCTATAATTTCCTCTAATATATTTATTGAACAGTAAACATCGGTAACTTTAAATCGTTTATATCGAAGCTATTTCCATATAAAGCCTCATATTCCCGGGTGGTTACAGCTATTTTTTTGCATATCCGATCGAAACACTCGAACGAAGAACATCGATTTCATATCCATCTCAATTCTAATAGAAAAAAATATTAAATCCAGTCCGGCCTTGAGTTACCGGCACCACAGAGAATTATTCAAATTTCCACCAATCAATATTGAACAGTTCCCCATTGCCGCCGGAGAAGACCAAATAAAGGTCGTGAATACCGGTAACAGGCCGCACCTTACAGGTCAGGGTTTCCCATGTTTGCCAGTCGCCGGTATTTTTCACATTGATTCTGCCTATCAACCGTCCATTGGGACTATCCAGCCTGATATCAATTTGTCCACCATTCGAGCCGCATGCTACGCTTGCCTGAAATTGTCCTGTGGCCTGGTTGCCGAAATCAACCCGGCGAATCTTTATATAGTCTGCGTTGTCGATGTCCGTTACATAGACCCCGACCGTCTCGTTCTTTTCGGTTTCAATACCCTGGGACCAGGCCATGGTTTCCGCCTCGGTCCTGAGACGCGGATCAATTGTGCCTATCGGCTCAACCCCGTCGGTACGGCATACAATTTTAGGAACACTACCGTCGGCTTGATACTGGAACTCTTCGGCGCACACGCAGCGCCGCTTGTCAATGCCGTTGGGTAGTGAATCGGTCTGATAGAACAGGTAAGACCGGCCTTTGTACTCAATAACGCCGGGATGGTTTGAACCCGTCGTTTCCTGAATGTCCATCACCTTGCCACCATACTGCCATGGCCCGACCGGACTTTTAGCTATCGAGTAGTGGATTGATTCCGGAATACTGGAAGCATACCAAAGGTAGTATTGATCTGCGTGGCGATTGATCCAGGGGGCTTCCTCGAAGTCGGGACCGAACGCTTCCCGAGTCAACGGGATATTGGAGATTTCACTTTTCAGTGATATCATGTCTTCATTGAGTTCAGCATAATAGCAGGCATTGTTGCCCCAATAGAGCCAGGCTCGACCGTCATCGTCGATGAACACCGAGGGATCGAGATCATCCCAGCTATGCCGGGCGGCCTTTGTCTGGTCATTAGTCACCA
>CAYVXS010000690.1:0-1900 GCA_964454885.1 uncultured Pirellulales bacterium | reverse complement strand
GCAAAACCCAAAGCAAAAAAGAGATAGTTCTTTTCGATTTGTCATTTGTCTTTTTTAGTTTGTAATGCTCATCACTCTTTCGGGTGCGAAACCTGAACATCCGGCCGGGGATTGTGTTTTATACATCAACTCTATTAGATTTCTCCGTTGCAGTTGAAATGACGGTGAATGTCTGTAATAGATTGTCGAAAAAGTTGAGGCATTAAGCGACATACTGAGAGGTATGAATATAGCATTTTTTTTAATATCATACAGGCTCTGAGTTCGGCAGGTTGGATTTGCTTTTCAATACATTTTGTAAAGCCTTTTCAAAGTTAGTGGCATAAATGATGCAGATTGAAAAAGTCACCGCCCAATACAGGTTGAATACATAGTTACACAGTGCGAAAATAACAATCGTAGTAATTAAACCTATAACAACTCGAGCGGGTGTTGTTTTGCGTTCGATTATACAGGTTTCGTTAAGGATCCTGGCATCGAGCATTATAAGAATAAAGATGCAGTTGATGATATTCAATATCGGGAAAATTAACAGCCATACCGGGCATTGCCTGATAATATAAAATCCGGCGATGATGCCGATTATCGCATTTGTGATAACTGCAAAAAGTAACATCAGGTGTTTTTCAATTCTTGTTTTTTCCCTTTTCGTGAATACATGATAAAAGCTCAGAAAAAAACCGGGAAGAATAATCGCAAACAGATAAAATAGTAAAGTAGCCACAAACAATAATATTTGGTTGATTGATGAAGTAATTACATCGTTTTTTGTATGTCTGTTTAATAACAGAAGCAGTTCGGACTTTATAGGTTTATTGGATAACATAATTAGAAGCAGCGTAAAAGCTATCAGAAATAAAGACTGCTCATCATAGGTGGGGATGTACCAGCCGGATTTTTCGCCGTACAATGTCACGACGTCGAATTCAGGCGGCTTGTCACTTTGAAGGCCGGTAGTAACATTATCCTCGACTGTATCTATCTTAGTGCCTCCGATTCCGGGACGACCTTTAAGCGTCCAGGGAATTCTCAGCTCGTGAGAGCATTTCGGACATTTCCCCTTTTTGCCGGAGGTGCCCTCACGGGCCAGAATCCTCTGGCCGCAATAGATACACCTGAATCGTATCATTATTGAAATCTCTCGATGTTAGTTCAATTAAATCCCGTGCTCGTCCATGTATAGCATACCTGCATCAGGTGTATATGTCAATAATCTATGATGACGATATCTTCCGGGATAGCGACGACGTCACGGTGGCCGGGGCCGAGGGTGGTGCGTATTTCGCTGCTGTGCTTTCCGGCCAGTGACTTTAGCTGTGTGCTGCCGATACTGGCTACGGCCTTTGCGTTTTCATTAATCATAACGACGTCACCGGCCTGGAATGTCCCGTTAACGGAAACTACGCCGCTGGGCAGCAGGCTCTTGCGTTTTTTGATGGCCTCCATGGCGCCTTCGTCAATGACGATTGTCCCTGCGGCGGTGCTGTTTAATATCCATCGTGAGCGGTTGGAGAGTTTGCGTTTAGGCATAAAAATTGTGCCGATTTCCTCACCGGCCATAATTCTGCCGATGACATTTTTTGTTTTTCCGTCGGCTAAAACGATTCGACACCCTGCGTTGGAAGCGATTCTCGCCGCTTCGAGCTTTGTCTTCATCCCGCCGGTCGCGAATACGCTTCCCTTGCCGCCGGCGTTGTTAATCATGCTCTCGGTAATCTCGAAAACCGTATGGATGGGTTTCGCATCGGCGAATTTTTGCGGATTCCTGTCGTACAGGGCGTCGATGTCACTGAGTAGAATCAAAAGGTCCGCGTCCGTCTTGCTGGCGACCAGCGCGCTGAGTTTATCGTTATCGCCGAAGGCGGTGCCTATCTCGGCGGTGCTGACGCTGTCGTTCTCG
>CAYVXS010000689.1:0-1912 GCA_964454885.1 uncultured Pirellulales bacterium | reverse complement strand
ACTGCCTTTGAAACCGCCGGATGACTTTCACGGACACCTAATCGATTTTTATATCGAACAATTTGCCGGTCAAAGCGGCTTATCTAAACAAGCTCAGGATTACAGGTCCGGGAGTGATTTTATTAAGGTGACAAGTGCGGATATTCTTAAAGGCGAGGAACTTCTGAAAGAGATCGGTCTGGGGCCTGATGAAAAGCCGATTGTTATTCACCCGGGCAGCGGTGCTTCGAATAAATCCTGGCATATCGAGAATTTCTTGGCCGTAGCCCGGGAACTTATCTCCAGGGGCAATGTAGTATTATTCCTGTTGGGTCCGGCCGAACGGGAAAAATTCAGCAGCACAACCTTTAATAAAATCAAAGGTGTTGCCCGGTGCTTAAAGGATTTATCCTTTTCAGAAGTACTGAGATTATTGAGCTGCACCAGAGTCTTTATCGGCAATGACAGCGGAATCACGCATTTGGCGGCTATGCTTGGAATCAGGACAATAGCCGTATTCGGCCCTACGAATCCGAATGTGTACGGACCTATCGGATCGAATGTGAAAGTATTGGCAAAGAAGAATGTGTCTTTTTCCAGGAAACCTTCTCCGAAATTACAGCAGGAGCTTCTGGCGGATATACAACCATAAACAATACGCCGGGACATTCTAAAAAAGCGGGAAATCATCTAAAAATGCATTATATTGCCGGGATTCGATGGTTGACCATCTACAGGCAGTGTTGCTATAATGGTTCAGTTTAAACATAAAAAGTTGAATTATTGTGATCTATTAAACTGATTATTAGCTGTTTCTGGTAAAGGCCTTAAATGCAGGAAAGAACTCTGGGTGAATTAGCCGAATACGTTGGCGGAAGGATATGTGGTAATCCGGATGTTATAATTAGATCAGCTTCGACTCTCGGTCGGGCCAACGAAGGTGATATTAGTTTTTTGGCAAACCGAAAATATGAAAAACAGCTTAAGAAAACCAAAGCCAGTGCGGTAATTGTCGGAAAAGATGTGTCTGCAACATCTGTTTCATTATTAGTAGCCGAAGACCCGTACTATGCTTTCATGCAGATAATGGTATTGCTGCATGGCCACCGCAAACATAAAAAAACGGGAATCAGCTCGCGAGCTTCCATATCCGACAGCGCTAAGATCGGAGCGGACTGCCATATAGGGGACTTCGCGGTCATCGAAGATGAAGTAAAAATACGCGATGGATGTATTATTTATCCCGGTGTATATATAGGCAAAGGTGTGCAAATCGGAAATGACAGCATAATATATCCCAACGTCGCTATTTACGAGGGATGCAGGATAGGCAACCGTGTTATCATCAATTCGAATTCCACAATCGGCGAAGACGGCTTTGGGTATGCCACCCATAAAGGCGTACATTATAAGATACCGCAGACGGGTATCGTTATTATAGAAGACGATGTTGAAATCGGTACCTGTTGCGGAATCGAACGGGGCACGCTCAGTGATACTATAATCGGCCAGGGCAGTAAGCTGGGCGATTTGGTCGCGATAGGCCACGGTACAAAAATCGGACAGCACTGCCTGCTTGTTGCCCAGGTCGGAGTCGCCGGTTCTACCAATCTCGGACATCATTGCACAGTGGGCGGACAGGTCGGTATTGTCGGTCATGTCAATATCGGAAATAACGTTACAATAGGTGCTCAGGCCGGTGTTATCAATAATATACCTGATAATACGGTCGTACTTGGTTCTCCTGCTATTGAAGCCGAACAGGGTCGGCGGGCTTACAGCACATTGCAATACCTGCCTGAGATGAGGCAGAATATTCGCGAGCTACAAAATAAATTTGAAAGATTTACTTCGCCTGCTGATTCGACTTCCGATAAATCAACCGAACAGAACGGCGAACCGTAAATACCAAACACTATGCTGTTCATAAAAA
>CAYVXS010000688.1:0-1915 GCA_964454885.1 uncultured Pirellulales bacterium | reverse complement strand
GTGCTACTTTCTGGGGCAATAAAGATATGATTGAATTGCTGATCCAAAACGATGCCGATATCAATAAAAGAACCAATGAAGGCCGGACCCCTTTACAATATGCGGAAGGTTTGAAGTATAAAGGATTATGTGACCTACTGCGAGAATACGGTGCTACGGAATAAAAGAATTCCTGTACTGTTCTCACTAATTTTTAATTGATTTACTCAAGTACGCGGAGACCTTTTGTCATTGCGTATCGGCGGGCGGAGGCGATTTCTTCCAGTGATGGCCGGCGATTGATATGGGGATGAGATAGGGCCTCATAATTAGGATGGTACTGGGCCATGACGTTGATGGTGGTTTTTCGGCTGATTTTCTCGAACAGAAAATCCATAATCTTAAAACTGCCCGCCAGATCACCCGGCAGAATTAAATGCCTGACTAAAAGACCGCGTGTGGCCAGGTCTTTTTCGGTTTTCAAATCGCCTACCTGCCGGTGCATCTCTTTAACTGCGGCGAAATTCACCTTCGGATAATCCGGAGCGGCCGAAAGCTCCCCCGCCACTTCCGGGTCGGAATATTTCATATCGGGCATATAAATATCAATCAGGCCATCGAGCAGCTTGAGAGTCTCGACGGAATCGTATCCGCCCGTATTATATACTGTCGGAATCGTCAGTCCCTGTTGCCGGGCCAGTTCGATTGCCGCGGCGACAGCAGCCACGACGTGCGTGGGGGTGACGAAATTGATATTGGCACAGCCGTGGCTTTGCAAATCGAGCATCGATTGGACCAACTGCTCGATAGTCCTCTGGTTGCCCTGCCGCTGGTGGCTGATTTCGTAATTCTGACAGAAAATGCAGCCTAAGTTACAGCCGGCGAAAAAAATTGTGCCGGAGCCGCCCTTGCCGACCAGCACGCTTTCCTCGCCGAAATGCGGGCCGATCGAACTAACGATGGGTAAAACACCGATACCGCAAAAACCGGTATTACCCTTGCTGCGAAGGACCTTGCATTGGCGGGGACAAAGTGTGCATGGGTCCATCAGAGACCATAACTTCTGGACGGCCTTGCTGCAACTAAGGATTTTATCTGGCAAAGATTCCATAATTCTGATAATCGTATAATCAAACCGAAGTTTGTCAAGCTTTGATAAGAGCATAAGTCACAAGAGCACAAGTCATAAGTCAGTGTGTTTTGATATTCTTATGTTCTTAGGAACTTATTTACGATGAAACCGAGAATTTTATTAGTAAATCCGCCGATTTACGATTTCGCCGCGTTCGATTTCTGGCTTAAGCCCTACGGTATGTTGAGCGTTGCAGGGAAATTACGCGGCCGGGCGGATTTTGCGCTGTTCGATTATCTCGACCGGCTGGCCCCCTTCTCTATCCGGCAAAAGTCTCTGGCATCCGATATGTGGGGGCGAGGCCGATTCTATTTTGAAAAAATCCCTAATCCCGAACCTTTAGCGGCCATCCCCCGGTACTTTCGCCGATTCGGCCTGCCCCGTGATATGTTCATGGATTTTTTAGCCCGTCAAAGACCTTTCGATTTTGCCTTTATCCAGACTACGATGACATACTGGTACCCGGGTGTCAGGGAAGTTATCGAGGATGTCCGCAAATTGCAGCCAAAGGCGAAAATCATATTAGGTGGAAATTATGTCACCCTCTGCGACTCACATGCTAGACAATTAGGAGCGGATGTTTTAATTCACGGCTCGGACCTTGAGCCGATTTGGAAGCATCTGGGTATAAATCCTGATTTGACACAGCCGGCTTTATGGGAAGTTTATGAAAACCTGAAAGTCGGCGTTCTGAAACTCAGTGACGGTTGTCCTTTTAGCTGTACGTACTGCTCGGTGCCGAAGGTGTACGGCAAATTTGTACCGCGACCTTTGGAAAATTCGTTGGCCGAGTTCGAGCTTTTA
>CAYVXS010000687.1:0-1917 GCA_964454885.1 uncultured Pirellulales bacterium | reverse complement strand
CGAAGGCTGTTGGCATCCCTAAGATGGACTGCCAGGCTCATCGGTGCATCGTAACTTACGCCGTACTTTTCTCTCAATGATGCTGCAAGTTTGACAACCGGATGTTCCCTGTACGGGCCAAACTGTTTTTCAATAGCAGCTATATAGCTGATAAACTGCCCTCGGTTGTATTCCGGATTGCCGGCCAAGCGAAAAATAATGCTTATCAATTCCACCCTCGGGTCAACCGTAACTGTAACGGCGCGGGTATCCGGCTTATTTTCTTCTGTCGCCGCGGCTCTTACAACCGGTGGAAACATAGCCGCCAGACTCAAAACGAAGAGAAACAACAACTTTTTGCCGGTAAAACTATCTTTCATTTCATTTTCTCCTTAGCCGCCGAATAAAATGGGCAAATCTTGTAATCTGCGACAATTTCAATATAATAATCCGGATTAAGGTTTTAACGAAGCAATATTTAAGGAATTTTAATATGGCAAAAATTACCAAACTCGACGACATTGTGAGCCTGTGCAAACGAAGAGGCTTTATCTTCCAGTCCAGCGAAATTTACGGCGGCCTGGCAAGCTGTTACGATTACGGCCCGCTCGGAGTCGAGTTGAAAAATAACGGTAAAAAGGCCTGGTGGAAAAGTGTCGTCCAGATGCGGGACGACGTGGTGGGGCTGGATTGCAGTATCCTGATGCACCCGATGGTCTGGAAATCCAGCGGGCACGCGGATAAATTCGCGGATTTAATCGCCGAATGCAAAAAATGCAATACCCGCACACGCGTGGACCATCTCCAGGACAAACCTGCCCAGAGCGAAGTCGAGGGGGCCGCTGAAAAATCCGATGAGCATACCGAACACGTTGCCATTGATTCGGCGATTGCTCAGACCCACGATTTGAGCAATAAAGTTTGTCCGTCCTGCGGGACAGTCGGGCAGTTTACCGAGCCGATGCCGTTCAAGTTGATGTTCGAGACGAAGATGGGGGCCAATATCGACGATTCCATGACAATACAGCTTCGGCCGGAAACAGCGCAGGGAATTTTTGCTAATTTCAGAAATGTGCTCGATACGACCAGGGTAAAAATCCCGTTCGGCATCGCCCAGATAGGCAAGAGTTTCCGCAACGAAGTCACTACCAAGGCGTTTATCTTCCGGACCCGTGAATTCGAGCAGGCGGAACTGGAATTTTTCTGTGAGCCGGGCACCGACGAGCAGTGGTTCGAGCACTGGAAGGAGCAGCGATTCAACTGGTATCTCAATTTAGGTCTGAAAAAAGAAAACCTGCGGTTCCGCGAGCATGACCCGGATGAGCTTGCCCACTACGCCAAGGGCTGTGTGGACGTCGAATATAAGTTCCCGTTCGGCTCCGGCGATTGGCAGGAGCTGGAAGGCATCGCCAACCGCACCGACTACGACCTGCGGCAGCATCAACGCGGCATAAGAACGCTCAACAAATGGTACGAGAACGACCGGGACCTTTCCAAGATTCAATTGGCCGATGAGGCCGAGGACTACAACAAAGGCCCCCTGTCTTATTTAGACGACGAGTAAAAGGAACGTTACATCCCATATGTAATCGAGCCGAGTGCCGGAATCGATCGAAGCGCCCTTGCATATCTGGTCGATGCCTACGATGAGGAAGAGGTCCGCGGCGAGACGCGAAATCTGCTGCGATTTCATCCGGCACTGGCCCCCCTTAAGGCGGCGATTTTCCCCTTGGTTAAAAAAGAGGGCATGCCGGAAATAGCACGGAACATTTACAACGAGCTTAAAAAATATTTTAACTGTTTCTACGATGAAAAAGGCGCGGTCGGGCGACGTTACCGCCGACAGGACGAAGCGGGAACTCCTTTTTGCGTCACCGTGGACGGTCAGACGCTGCAGGACAATACAGTCACAATCCGCGATCGCGACTCGATGGAACA
>CAYVXS010000686.1:0-1919 GCA_964454885.1 uncultured Pirellulales bacterium | reverse complement strand
AATTACCAGTTTCATTTCACCTGTTTTCTATAGGACGCCTCTATAAATTAATCGTAATTATACAGGTTCTTTGACATCTATATCGGCATGCTTTTCAGTTAGTGTCATCTTTCCAATAAAATTAGACTACGGGTGGCAACCGGAGCCACGATTTTTATAGGCATTGTTTTTCGGTTTTGTTCCAGCCTTGCCTTTCGTGCGAATTTGTTTCCCCTGATTCTCCTTTCGATTATTGCAGTATCTAGCCCTTGGTGTTTCTGAATCGGTGTCACGAAATTGATTTTTCCGTGATATCGTTCGTTATTGTAAAAGGTGAAGAACTCAGTAAACCATACTATCGCTTCAATGTCATCAGTAAAAAATCCCGGATACGCCTGGTACCCCTTAACCGTTGAAAAAAATGACTCTATAAACGGATTGTCGTTCGGCGTTCTCGGTCGGGAAAACTTCTGATTGATACCCAAGGTGACGCACATTTTCATAAATGCTTTGGCTTTCATCTGTGTGCCCCGGTCGTTCATCAAATCCGGCAGCCGAACATCAACATCGGTCAGGTTCTCATTTTCAAGGCCTTCCTGCAACAGCTCCATAGCTTCTTTGTACGTAATATTCCAAGTGATCCGCCAAGCAACGACCTTCCGTGAGTACTCGTCGAGCATGGCAAACAGATACAGGAACAGCCCCTTAACTTTTGTCCGGCAATAACTGATGTCCCAACACCAACGTTGATTTGGACCGGTCAAATCTGGTCTATCCGGCTTCGTACTCTTGCCGCTTCGATGTGAACGGTTGCATCGGTCTGCCGTGAGATTTTCCTGGCGCATAATCCGATATACTGACGACGCACTTACATAAAACAGCCCTCTATCAGCAGCTTTTGCGGTTAGTATCCGGTGAGAGTCGTCGACATATTTTTCATCCAGAGCCATTTCCCGAATCGCTTCTCGCTCACCTTCAAGCAAAGCGTGAGGCGCATGAATCGGTCCTGGCGCGATATCATCAAGCTTACCGGCGCGAGCGTGCCACCGCTGCACACGACGCATGTCTATCTGCACAAGTTCGCATGCACGGTACAGTCGCACCCCTTGGGTGACAGCTTCGTCGATGACTTTAAGGATCGTTGTTTTCATAACGGCAGTACAGTGTGTCGCTTCAAATGCTCCGACTACTCCCCATTCACTTTTTTTTTAAGAATCGTAAACTCGACGGCCATTTCACTTAACGCCTTATCTTTTCTTGCAAGTTCTTTCTTCAGCGATTCATGTTCTATAGCTGAAACGTCCTTAGGACCCTTTCTACCCGGCCTCGATAGTCCGAGAGCCTTGATAGCACCCTCTCGGGCTATCGCCTCGTAGCGCTGAATGTCGGCAGTATAGAGACCCTCTCGACGTAGAATCTCAGATTTGTTTCCGGTACCTTGACGAAGTTCTTCGAGTATCGCATACTTCTTTTCTGGAGGTAGGTGACGTCGAATTCTGACTGATGTTTGTGTCATTTCTTTTGCAACTTTCCGCGGCCGCCGGGGGTGAGGGAAACGTCAGTCGGCCTAGGCCTCCTTCCGTTCCCCTCACCCCCGGCATCCAAGACAATGGGTGTTGCCTACAATGTAGTCTATTGCCAGATCGAAAAGCGACATTAACTTAGACGCGAGGGGGCACTTCGGGTAAGCTGGGACGTTGTGCAAAACTATTGCGCTGAATGAATTAATAGCTGCCACCGAAACATAAGAGATTGATTAAAAATGGTTCACAAGCATAAAATAAGCACCCATATAGGCGGTAAAACATTAATGGAGAATAGGAAAAATGCTAAAGATTAATTCCATTATATTTTTATTGTTTGTGGTTTGTTCATCTGCTACCCCGAGTGAATGTCTAAATGGTTTTTCCGGAACAATCAATATTTCCAATGGCTATAAG
>CAYVXS010000685.1:0-1920 GCA_964454885.1 uncultured Pirellulales bacterium | reverse complement strand
GGGATACGGTGCATTTTTCGGCATTCCTCAATTACTTATCGGAATCCGCGAGGTCGCCTTTTACGAAGTTATGCGTAGCAGTCAGGTTGCCCTGTTCGTCCCATTGCCGAGCCGGGATTGTTGCGCAGGGCAATGGCGTGCTTGCCCTGGGGAAAAATATGAAACTGAAATGGTATTAATCTTGCGTAATGTCTGTTAGAAGCAGTATAATTAAGTTTTCTCGTAGGACTAATAGAATAGAATAAGTCCAGCAAAATGGGGATTTGAAAGATGAACCATAAAACAAATAATAGCGGGAGGATTAATCATATACAGTAATAATAAACATATTTTTTTCAGACGGAATGCTTTTACATTAATTGAATTGCTCGTTGTTATCGCCATAATCGCGTTATTACTGGCGATTTTAATGCCTGCACTGCAAAAAGTCAAAAAACAGGCACGGGGAATTGTCTGTAAGAATAATCTGAGACAATATGGCTATGCCACAAGGATGTATATGGATGGTAACAAAAGCATCTTTCCAGACCCGGCAACATGGCTCTTTAACGATGGAAGAATCAACAATTGTGACTGGCATGATAAAACGATGAATCTTGAACACAAACCTGAGCTTGCGGGTAGTTTATGGCCATATCTGAAAGACAAGGATATCCATCTTTGTCCGGAATTTAACACCGTAGCCAGACAAGTGGGTGAATGTGAGAATTACTGTCAGGGCAAATTCCCGATAGAACCTTTATACAGTTATAACATGAATGCTTATCTTGGCGGCTGTATATATGGAATATATAGTACACCAGAACCATACAAAGCACGTGTAAGAAATGCTGTCAAAGAAACAGGAGTTAAAAATCCGTCCAATGTAGTTCTGTTTTCTGAAGAAAACACATGGACGATTGATGGTGTCAGTACTGCTACATTTAATGATACTGTTTTATATTGTCTTCCTGATAGTAGTTTACATGCATTTGCAACGTTCCATGAGACATCCACGAGCCAATTGAATAATGGTGTTGCATATGCGGTATTTGTGGATCAGCATGTCGATAAAGTTTCGGCGTATCCAGCGACACCTGCTCCATCAAATTCCTTCAGATTATGCTGGCCGGGCGGATCACCAATACCGAAATGGTAAAAATATTAGGTAGAGTACATTTTTCGACGTCTTTCAGCTATTTTTCCGATTCCGCGAGGTCTCCTTTCACGAAGTTATGCGTAGCAGTCAAGTTTCCCTGTTCGTCCCATTGCTGGGCCGGGCCTTCGGCGACGTAACCGAAGAAGATGGTGGACTAAAGGTGGTACAATTTTCGATACAGGATTTGATCGCCGTTTCGGCGAGGACAAGTTAGGCTTCCGCCCAAAAGCCTTCATGGAAGGTCACGTTTGCTTTGGGTACCGTATCTGTAAACGGCAGGACGAGAAAGACCTCAGGCGGAACACCTTCATGCATTAAGCTGGGGATATTTCGGAATCCGAACCGGCGATAGAAGTCAGGATAACCCACCAAGGCACAGCCCTTAGCGTCCATAGCTCTGAGCCGGTCCAGCCCGGCGTTGATAAGTGATGTCCCTATGCCCTGCCTGTGATACTGCGGCAGTACAGAGACCGGCCCCAGGCCGTACCAGTCGGTGGAACCGTCCGAGAGGGTAACCGGCGAGAAGGCGATATGACCTACAATCCGGCCGTCGAACTCCGCGACTAAGGAGATTGTCAAGGCTCCTGTGGCCCTGAGGGCCTTGATGATGAACTGCTCGGTGTGGCGGCTGATTTCCAAAGTGTTGAAAGCGGCGATAGTTACCTCAGTAATGGTCTCGATATCGGCCTCTCTCTCGTTTCTGATTATCATGGTCTAACCTTCAAAAATATGATTACTCGATGTACTTCATTATTAGCTGGGAATTATATCCGTCAGGCTAC
>CAYVXS010000684.1:0-1921 GCA_964454885.1 uncultured Pirellulales bacterium | reverse complement strand
TTGATATTAAAGGCCAATCCCTGGCGATTGACGGTTATAATTTATTGATAACCATCGAGGCGGCGATGAGCGGGGGGATTATTTTCAAGGGAAGGGACGGCTGCTTCCGGGACCTGGCAAGTATTCACGGAACCTATCGCAAAGTCACCGAGACAATACCTGCGATTCAGCTTATCGGAGATTTTTTGGAAAAATCCGGCATAAAAAAAGTCCTGTGGTTTTTGGACAGCCCCGTTTCCAACAGCGGCCGTTTGAAAACATTAATTGCCGAACTGGCCGAGAAAAATAATTGGCCCGGATTCGACAAGCTCACCGCAAGCTGGGATATCGAACTTTTGTTTAACCCCGATGCCGAATTGATAAAAACCGATTCAATTGTTGTCACAAGTGACAGTGTCGTTCTCGACAACTGCCAGAAATGGACCAACCTCGCCGCAGAAATCATCATCCACAAACTTCCCTCAGCCATCATTATTGATCTATCTTTTAGCAGCCCCATAGAGTAATCGAATAGGAAATTCGTCCGCCTTTTTTTTAATTCTCGGTGTTTCTAAGCTTTTTGACATCGAGCAAATCCTGATCCCTGCCGCTTGCTTCTTTTGTTGTTATCAAATCGGCTTTCGATATAAAGGAAACGACCATTCCCGCTATTTCCACACTTTCTCGGTTAGCCCACGCCGTTTCGAAATCCACACCGGATATTGACATCATAACATCCAGTCGGAACGGTGGATTTCCCATTTGGTAAAAAAAGCCTTCCTGGGCAAAATCGGTTGGTGACATACCTTTAAGTGGAGCACCAAATTCTCGAAGAGCTTCATAGACTGCCTTTGAATTGTCTTTATCGGTGGAGATCCATAGGTCTAAATCTTTAGTAAAACGAGGCTCTGTGTATCTCATGACAGCATAACCACCGACCACGAGATAGCGAACCTTATATTTTTCCAAAATGTTCAACAGTTCTCTGAAGTCTGGGCTTGTCAGCATGTCCGTACCTGATTAACAAATAATCCATTATCATATCGAGTGCGGCTTCGAAAATAGCCTGGTCTCCCTGCTTTTGCCAGAACTCAATATCGAAACGTCCTTGATCATCACCGATCCGTCCGTATGATTCTTCAATTTCTCGCATAAATCACCGTAAATATTAGGCTTTCCTACAAAACGTTATGAATTATAGCATAAGATGTTGGGCAAATCAATTGGTTAATCTATGAGATTTTGAATTGCATCAAGGTCGATTCGTTCAAGGGAATCGCAGATTAAATCGGCCTGTTGAAGTTTGTCGGCGGAAGTTGTATTTGTTACGGCGATACATTTGGCACCGGCGGCTTTGGCAGCCTGTACGCCGCTGGGGGCATCTTCGAAAACAACGCAATCGGCTGGTACAATACCCATGCGGCTCGCGGCAACAAGAAACAGCTCCGGGTCGGGCTTTTTGCGGGTGATTTCACTGCCGGTGACATAGACCATTTTCCGGTAGGGGACTTTCGCGGATTCCAGAATGGCGCGAGACAATTCGAGAGTTGCGGATGTGGCAATGGCCAAACGAAAATCTTCCCTCTGCAACGCGGCATTTATTATCTCCAAGACACCGGGAAACGCCGGTAGTTGTTCTTCGCTGATTGCCTTTATTAAATATTGCTCGCGCAATTGAGCCGCGGCTTTTATCTGTTCTTCGGTTAAATGCAAACCGTGCACATCGGCCGCCGCCTTGACAAATTTTTCCGCGCCTTTTCCTATGCCTTCGATGAAATCTTCCGGCCTGACACCCTTCAGGTCGAACATGTCCTCGAAAACCTTTATAGTGACCCGGGCATTGACCGGTTCGGTATCGGCGATTAAGCCGTCAACATCGAATATCAGGCCGTATAACTTTTTCATAATTTAGCCCCCAGTTATACTGGGGGGTTGATATAAC
>CAYVXS010000683.1:0-1922 GCA_964454885.1 uncultured Pirellulales bacterium | reverse complement strand
GCGATAGTACCATTACGACCGACTCTCAGGGCAAATTCGCAAAAGACGGCATGGCGGCCGAGCCGGCTCTGCTGTCATATACAAAATATCGTCGGGTATGGCGGGAGCGAAGAACTCGCCGTGAATACGACGGACTTTGCGGGGCTTTAATCATCGAAAATAAAGAGGGGCAGGAAATTTCCGGTATTGTCCTGGACATGTCAAAGTCTGTATGTTCGCTCGAGCTTCGGGTGACAGATGACGCCGGTGAGCCTGTGAATGAGATTTCTGTTAACTTTAATGCCGAGATGCCGAAAGGTTGCGGATACCCATACGGCGATGTATTTCATACCGAAGAAAACAATTCCAAGGGTTTATATCAGTTCTATGGTTTACCTCCCGGCAAATGGCGCATGTATATAAGCAGCGGGCAATACAATCCCAAAGAATTAGACATAGAACTTTCCCCGGAACAAACGGCCCAATATAAAATGCAATTCGATACCACATCCCTCAGAAATTAAAGTGTCCGACATTTTCCACTATGGGTGGCTTATTAATGTCATTTTTCGCTGAAAAATGGGGATTTTGGTTGCGATAAGGGGCTTTTTTGATACAATACAAGAGGGATAGGGTTTTGGGGGGTAGTGGATAGCAAGTTATAAGTTCAAAGTGTAAAGTTGAAAGTTAAAAAACGACACAAACATTCCACATTTAGCCCCAAGTTTTACTTGGGGTTGACCCGGCTTCGTAATACTACTCCGTGGTAAAAAAATGCAAAACAAAGCCAATTTGCCGGCCTTCGGCCGGAAGTTCGAAATTCTAAATCCGAAATCCTAAACTTATGGATTCAATAGAAAAAATGAAAAAACAAACCCAATGTTAATTTAGGTAAAATAGCGTAAGTTCTTTGAAATCATAATATTATGAGAAAAATGGCGGTTTTTGGGAATTTTGCCGAAAAAAAACAAACCCAATCCTTCGACAAGCTCAGGACAGGTTCAAAGCCGGTTTGCTCAATATTTTTCGGCCAAGGCCCGGGTGAAAGTTACCGCCCAGCCGGCCAGGATAATGATAAGCAGGGCCAGGAGTATGTATCTGAGTTTAACCTCGGCAAAGAATCGCTGGACGAAACGAAAATAAATCCCGAATACGGATATGAAAAATGACAAAATCGCCGCGAAAACCAGGACCGAGCACAAAAAGGCACCGGCCGGCTGGATATAAAACGCGTGAAGGATATTGCCCTGAGAGAAGGCAAGGACTGCGGTGGTCATTCCACAGGTCGGACACGGCAGGCCGGTATTTTGCTTCAGGCCGCATCGGCCCAGGAAAAAACCCATATCGACTTTGTAATGACCGGCAACGGCAAACACACTGAAAAAAGCAACGATGGCAATGCAAAGAGCCGCCGCGACGGCCCGCTGTTTCGGCGTGGCACGGAGTAACAATTTCGGCTTGTTTAACTGTTGGCTTGCCTGCATAACTACGTTAGAATATGTCAACATGAACGTTATGTCAAGATTACTTGTCCCGGCGAAGACCGAAGCCGGATTTGTCCCGGCGGACCAGATAACAGCCGAACGGATGGATTGGAGAATATGGAATTAGAGCAAAAAGATTTGAGCAGTATGCTGGAAACGGCGATAGTAGCGGCTCGCCTGGCGGGCCAGAGGGCGATGGAGGAAATCAACTATACCAGAGCTATGGTGAAAAAACCGGGAGAGCTTGTCACGCAGGCCGATGCCAACTGCCAGAGAATAATTATCAACCGCATAAAGGAAAATTATCCCGACCACGGCTTTATCGCCGAGGAAGGCGAGCCCGGTAAAATTTTCAAACAGCCCCCTCGCGGCGACGAGAAAATATGGTGGGTCATCGACCCGATAGACGGGACAAATAATTTCGCGCATGGTTTGCTGCTGTTTACCGTCAGTGTCGCT
>CAYVXS010000682.1:0-1925 GCA_964454885.1 uncultured Pirellulales bacterium | reverse complement strand
ATAAAGCTATACGAGACGCCTCGAAAGTTTCAAGAGTAACTTATCAATATGAGTTAGGGGCAGGATTTAAGGATACCGCGAGAACACGAACACTTTTAACGACGTCGGCAAGAAAAGGATGGCTGCGACTGCATATTCTTTATATTCATGGAGAGCCGGTTGCTTTTCGGAATTTAATCAAGTATTGCAATTTGTATATTGGGCATGGAATGGGACATGATTCCAAATGGAGCAAGTGGAGAGTAGGGACTGTGCTGTTTCTTAAAGTTCTCGAATATATTTGTAATGACGAAGATATTGAAATTCTTGATTTTGGTTTTGGTGACGCAGAATATAAGGACATTTACAGTGATAAACAATGGCAGGAAGCTTCTACTTACATTTTTGCGCCGAGATTCTATCCGACATTTATAAATATCCTTCGAACAAACATAGCGGCCCTAAATTCAATTTTAGAATACGTCGTCAAGAAATCCAGCCTTACAAACCGTATCAAACGACTGTGGAGAAACAAACTTTCTAAAACCTCGGAAAACTGAATCGTAAAACTCACAGACCGAGACCGGTCCTTTGTGGAGCACAGATTTCCCGGGTATCATAACGATCCATATTTGAAATCACAATTATGTAATGAGAACCAATACGATAAAAATACATGAGTTGCTGGTGACACTTCGCCCTCACCACTGGATCAAGAACACGTTTGTCTTTGCCCCTTTGGTGTTTTCCGGCCGATTTACACACATCGATATGTGCCTGAAAACCACGCTGGCTTTTATCAGCTTTTGTCTTGTCTCCAGCGCCGTTTATGCAGTAAATGACGTCTGTGACCGGGAGGAGGACAGGCGAGATCCGATCAAAAAGCTCCGCCCCATCGCCGCAGGTGCTATGTCACCCGGTTCGGCAATGATAATGAGTGCACTATTGTTGGTACCCAGTCTGATATTGACAGGTTTTTTAAATTGGTCTGTAATGATAATTGTCTTAATTTACTTTCTTATAAATATCGCATATTCCCTTTTTATAAAACACATCGCAATACTCGATGTGCTGACAATCTCCGCAGGTTTTGTTTTGCGTATTATAGGCGGCGGGATGAGCATCTCTGTAATACCATCCTACTGGCTGGTTTTGTGTACTGTAATGATATCCATATTTCTCGGCTTTACCAAACGCCGGGTCGAGCTGCTGGCGGTAGATATCGATAAAAACAATTCCCGGCCGGTACTTAAAGATTATAGCATATCGTTTTTAGACCAGGTTATTCCTATGGTAACGGGTGCTACTATCCTCGCATACGCCCTTTATACCGTCGATGAACATACCCTGATGGTTTTGGGGACCAGGGCAATGCTGCTCACGCTCCCTTTTGTGATTTACGGATTATTACGATATATTTACATTATCTATCACCTTAAAAAATGTGCCGATCCAACGGAAAACCTTATACGCGATATACCAACGATCATTAATCTGGTGCTTTGGGTCGTGACATCTATACTCGTAGTTAAATACGGCAGTAAAATAGTTTTTTTCAGATAAACAAATCAAGCACTTCAATAAGGAAGTTAATGTTCATTTTAGTTATATGGATAATTATAGTTGTTGTCCTGGCCGGGCTTTTTTATATAAGCCTGCCACTTGCCCATAGAAAATATTCACAGGCGATCCTTAAAAACAAGACTGTTAAATCCAAAGTATTTGTTATAACTTTCGATGACGGCCCGGGCGACAAACTAACACCCGCAATAATGGATCTGTTCGAGAAAAAAAACGCAAAAGCCACATTTTTCCTGATTGGAAAAAATATTAAAGGCCGGGAAAAAATCGTCAGACAAATACGACAGCGGGGACATGAAATCTGCTCCCATGGTTACGACCATATTAACTATTGGAAAGTTTCGCCGTTTCGTGCCTTGTCGGAC
>CAYVXS010000681.1:0-1927 GCA_964454885.1 uncultured Pirellulales bacterium | reverse complement strand
GAGGAAAGCCACCTGCATTTTCTTCATCTTCTTTAGGTGTAGCGCCTTCTTCTTCATCTTCCATAGCCTTAACAATAAACTGACCGTTTTTCAGTTTCTTAACATTATGGCTAATACCAGCTTTCTTTAATGACGCACTAAGAGATTTAGCAGCTTTTTCGTATAGAGGCGCCGCGTCAGCATCTATTAATTCATCGTCCTTCGGCAAAAGCCGGTATTTCTGGCTGGATTCGGTAGGTTTAGAAGGATGAAGAGTCATTTGAACCGGTGGTTTTGCTCGTCCTGCGTATGTATTAGATATAATCAATAATGAAATAATCAGACAGGTGACAATTTGTCTCATAATTCGATTAGATATGATTTTTTTCATTTTTTTCTCTTTATTTCAGTTTTAATTCGTATCTTACGGCGTCTCTGCCCTCAGAATCTTCAGTTGCATCCAGTTCAAGGACAGCCTCGGAACCAGTGCTCTTATACGAAAATGGTTTCTTGGTAACAGGATCATCCGGGATTTTTACTTCAGTGACGTCGCTTAGCTTTTCAGGGAATTTGCCGCCGTGAGAGCCGGTATATATGCGCAACGCCTCGATACATTGCAGTGCGACGATTTTACGATCGAGATAATTCATCGTTTTCCGAACTCTGTCGTGTGCAGGTTTCAATTGTTGCTCAAACTGCTTACGGATCAATAAGTTGTAGTTTTTGAGGTTGTCGGTTTCGGTTTTGATTGCTTTATTAATATCAACGAGCGGCAGAGGTAAATTCTCTAATGCCCAATAAAGGCTTGGTGCATTGTTTGATTGAATGAATTGTTCGATCATATTTACATTCAGTGTTGCTATAGAAATACCGACCATCCCCTGAATCAGTGTAGGAGCATCCCCGAGGTTATGTGCCATGGTAAGGCCTGTAGTTATCGTTTTTATGGCACTATCGAATTGTCCCTGAGCAATCTGTAATTTAGCCTGTACATTAAGTACGCTACAAATTTGTCTGTATTTGCTGAGGTCGTTCATCAGTTGTTGTTGGGCCTGCTCGGGTTTTATGAAAGGCCAGCTGCAATTTTTGCTTCTTGCTGCCCGGGAGACCAAATCCAATGTTGGTTGGAGTTTTTTGATCTCCGATTCGACCTGTTCGGCAGGTAGCTGGTCGGGAGGTAATTTCCGCCATTCGGAAAATTGTTGTTGTGGGAAATTGTCAGGCAATGATTCAATTGCTTTTTGATATAAAGGGAACGCATCAGTATCAGTTTGCTCTTCGGTTGTCGGCAAAAGTCTTAATTTCCGAGCTGCTTCCGTTGATTTGGCGGGATGAAGTATCAGTTCAGTCCATGGTAGTTCCTGATATGCATGTGCAGAGGAGATGACTAATAACGAGATGATGCTAATTGTAATAATTCGCTTCATAAATCTGTCTCGAATAAATTAAACTCCATTGTCGCGTTTAATAAATTCGTGCCATTGTTTTTCCATGTCTTTTAAATCCATTCCGTATATTTGCCGGATTGCCTTTTCGACGTCGGGTTTTTGTGATTTTGTGATAATTACATAGAAATGCTTGAATTTTTCCACGTCTTTTTTCAGCAGGAAATCAATAAGAATTACCAGCTCCTGACTGCTGCTTTGTGATTGGAGAACTTCCAGAAGCGATGGTAGTTTCCCTTCGCTTAACTGGCGTTTTAGAATCTTTTTCGTTGGGCCTACTTGCATATTATTCGGCTCAAAATATGCCGCAAGGGCTTCAACGATGCCTCCCTGGTTGGAGCTGTAATTAGGGAAGTGATATGAAAATATATGTGCCAGTTCGTGATACGGATCGCATTGATATTCCTCGTTGAATACTTCGCAGATAAGTTTATTCGAGTTGGTATTTGCCGGAGTCCATGTTGTCCCGCTGCCTAATCCTTTGGCTTCCATGTCCGGGTATA